>JAQBUS010000197.1 GCA_027623875.1 Pseudomonadota bacterium | reverse complement strand
TGGGCCCCCGACTGTATCCATGCCAGATGTTCAGATGGTTGTAGTAGCAAGTGTTTTCAATCATGATGTATTGCCATATTTGCCAAACATCCGACTAATTCAAAAGGTAGGAGCTGGAGTGGATTCTATGTTAGCAGACACGAATCTTCCTGAATCCATTCGGATCACGCGGATGGGCAGTCTAGCACAAGCTCAGGAAATGTCTGAATATTGTTTGACTGAAGTGTTGGCCTATCAACGTAATATACGAAATTATCAAACTAATCAGAGTCAAAAGATTTGGAACCCGTCTCGACCGTTGAAAACGCAAGGAACAACCATAGGTGTCTTAGGCTTAGGCCATATCGGAAAAGTAATAGCCAAAGAGTTATCTGCTTTCGGTTTTCATGTTTTGGGGTGGAGCAGATCATCAAAAAAATAGAGGGTATAAAATCATCTACGGGTCTAGATGGCCTGTTTTCGATGCTCTCTCGATCCGATTATGTTATTGGTATTTTGCCCTCAACAAAAAAACAGATAAGTTAATAAATTCTAGGGTATTGAATCATTTTAAAAAAGGTTCTGTCTTAATAAACATAGGGCGTGGCGCTTTGGTGGTAGAAGAAGACCTTATTGAGGCTATTAATAGTGGTCATTTAAAAGGAGCTACTTTAGATGTTGTTAGTGAGGAACCTATGCCAAGCGCTCACCCGTTTTGGGAACATCCAAATATATTTATAACTCCGCATGTTTCTGGTTGGAATGTGGATGACGCGATCTCAGATATCGCTTTTAATTATAACCAACTAATAAATAATAAGCCATTGCTCCATGAAATCGAGCGAGGTAGGGGTTATTGAGTTTGAATTTTTTTATGGGATATTATCATGAAGATTAAACCTTTTGGTGTCGAAATCTGGATGAACGAGTTTGAAGATCACTGCAAATTTAATTTGGCAGAGACGTGTGTTGCATCACTATCAATTGAAGAGCTTCTCGACATTTCTGGAAAAAAAGATGAACTTCTGGGGGATCTTTTACCTATGAGGCTAACTTATGGAGCTATCCAAGGTTCGGACAAACTTAGGGATAGTATTTGTACTCTTTATGCAGATCAGAGGCGTGAAAATATAGTTGTGACCCATGGTGCTATTGGTGCAAATGCCTTGGTTCATGAAACTTTAGTCGAGCCTGGGGACCATGTAATCTCAGTTCGCCCCACGTATCAGCAGCATTATTCGATACCAGAAAGTTACGGTGCTCAGGTTGAAATACTTCATTTACGTCAGGAATGTGGTTTTTTACCGGATTTAAAAGAGTTAACAGCCATGTTGCGCTCCAATACAAAATTGATAGTTTTGAATAACCCCAATAATCCAACTGGAGCTCTAATGAATGGGGATTACTTAAAGGCCTTTGTGGATATCGTTCGTTCTTGTGGTGCTTACATTTTGTGTGATGAAGTTTACCGGGGAACCAATCAGGATGGTGACGGTTTTTCTCCAGCCATTGCGGATATATACGAAAAAGGAATTAGTGTATCTGGTATGTCTAAAGTATTCTCTTTAGCGGGACTTCGCATGGGATGGATAGCTGCACCAGTTGAAGTGTTAGAGGCCGTTGCGGTCCACCGAGATTACAACACAATTAGTGTTGGTATGATTGACGATTATTTTGCGACTATGGCATTAGAAAACAAAGAAAAAATTATACTGCGAAGCCAAACTATTACACGTCGAAACTTGAGAATCTTAGATGATTGGGTGAAAAATGAGCCTTTGATATCCTATCAAAAGCCTAGTTCTGGGACTACTGCATTGCTGAAATATAATTTGGAGATGGCTTCTCGTGATTTTTGTGTCCAGCTATTAAAGGAAACAGGAGTTATGCTGCTGCCGGGATCTGCAATGGAGATGGAAGGATGGTTACGAATAGGTTATGCTAACAGTTCTGAGATTCTGTTTGAGGGATTGAAAAGAGTAAGCTCTTTTCTTAAAGGTTTAAGTATTGGCAGTCATAATAATTGATAAATTATTTTTTTAATGTTGTAATCCAAGATTGGAAATAATTACCACATTATATGATATGAAACCTATTATTTTTGATAACGCTTTACCAGGATCCTGAATTACGCATTGAAATCCAGGGTTCTTCTGGGGATAAAGGGTTGCCTTCTTGCAGTAGTTCAATTGAAATCCCGTCGGGAGATCTAATGAATGCCATGTTCCCGTCTCTTGGTGGCCTATTTATTGTTATACCTGACTGCATTAGTTTTTTGCAGAGCACATGTATATTTTTCACTCTAAATGCTAGATGACCAAAACCTCTGCCAACAGTGTAGCTTTCTGAATCCCAGTTATAGGTTAACTCTATGGCCGGTGAGCGTGTTAATTCATAGTTTTCTTTATCGGAGGGTGCGCATAGAAAGATATTTGTAAAACGCCCTTTCTCGCTAGTTATCCTTTTGCTCTCTATAAGACCCAGTAGATTACAGTAGAAATTTAAAGATTGCTCAATGTTCGAAATTCTAACCATGGTGTGTAAATAACGCATTTTTATTATTTTCTCCTTACGATTTATTTGTTATCTGGGTTTCTCGGATTGCTAAAAAGATTAAAGCAAAAAGTATAAAACCTGCCCCAATGATTGTATTTCTATTTGGAGTTTCTGAAAAGACAAAAAAGCCAATTATAGTAACTGGGATTATATGAAAATACATCATAGGTGCAAGAAAAGAAGCCTCTGCGCTCCGGAAAGCCTTAATATAAAAGAATTGTGCAGTTGTCGCGAGCAACCCAATTATGATCATTAGGCCTAGCTGAGTAATATCAGGTTGATGCCAAAAATATATAGCGAATGGTGCAGATATGAGGCAGACACCAACTGAATACCAAGCCATCAAGGGTAAGTTTTCCATTTTGTTTGATAAGTGTTTTTGTAAAATAGTTGCGGCACTCCCACAAAACATTCCGAAAATCGCTAATAGAGCAACTAATTTAAGCTCTGGAGCTTCAGGGTTAAATGCGAACCATATGGCGATAAACCCTAAAAACATTGTGAACCAACGATAAGTGGATTGTTTTTCTCTAAGAAAAAAGAATGCAATTAAGGACATAGTTGCGGGGCGAAGATAGCCAATCGTACTTACTTGGGCTAATTGGATTTGAGAGATTGTAAAAAAGTTAATTGTTATTGCTGCAGATGAAAAACCCACCCTTAGCATATTAATGCCTATATCTTGTCTGAACACTTCGCCCTCACCCCTAGAAATGATAATTGGTAGAAGTATCACTGCACTACTAAGTGCCCTAATAAAAACAATCTGTATTGGAAGAAAATCTCCAACCAAAAACTTGACCAAGACGATATGGGTTAGCATAAATATTTCGTTTAAAAACCAAAATTGAAGCCCGTATAGATTGTTGTTTTTATATAACATTAACTGTTGCGAGGGCTAACCAAGTTTACAAAAAGACGAAAAGCACCTGGCACTAAGTTATCCATTTGATAGAATAAATTTAGAGCGCAGTGTAGGTGATCACCTTTTCCTACCGTTGCATGCATCAATGCTCCGTGTAGAGGCTCTTCACCTGGATCAGACATCGAAAGCAATGGTGTATACTCTTGTCCCCAGTTCGACGCAAAATAAAGCCCTCTTTCTTTAACCCAGCCCTGAAAGTCTTCCTCAGAAATATTGTTGGGTCCCTTGAAGAAATGATGTTCTGGTTTCTTAATTGTTACAGCGCTGCTAGCGTCTGTTATTCGCCAACGAATAGAAGGGCTACCAATCTGTAATGAATAAGGAGCACTTTTCTCTGAATCCCAATTATCCCAAGGTCGATGATATTGACTTATATAACGACCCCCATTTTTCATCCACTCACGAAGATGTTCCATGGCACTATTAATTGGTCTATTCTTCCCGGAGAATACTCCGGAGACAATAGTGTCGAAGTGCATAATGTTTCCGGATAATAGATCTTCATCCGATATCTGTGTTACGTCTGCCCCTAATTTTTCGGCCCAAAACCACGCTCGATCGACACCACCATCGATCCAACCTACTTTAAGCCCGCAAAGTGACTGTGAGTTAA
>JAQBUS010000196.1 GCA_027623875.1 Pseudomonadota bacterium | reverse complement strand
ATTTAAATTAGAAAATGGACAAATAGTAAATTAACTTTTTAATTTATAAGTTAAATTATTTGAATGTCGGTTAAAAAAATTTGCGGTCAAATCCAAAGTTTTTTGCCGAATTTTTTCTACCTCCATTATCAACTCATGCCTTGCCTCTGCTATGATAGTTAACTCGCTTTGGTCCCATTGCTGAATTCTTTTTCTAATGATGCTTAAGTCAATTATATGTTCGTTAGATCCGATAAGAACAAGACTAGGAGTTGTGGGTGATAGAGAGCTTAGCAACTTTTGGCACTCTTGTATGCTTTCGTATATCCATCCGATCGTAGGGCCACCGAGGGTGAGCTCAGGATAAGATGATAATTGGTTTCTTATTACGGCGTACATATCTGGACAGCTAGTAAGGATATTTTTTTCAAATGGCGTATTAATAACGTAATTCTTAGATTGTCTTCTTGGGGCTGTTTTGGTTGAAAACCACCCTGAGCGTACTAGCGGTGAGAGGATAAGGCTTCCAAGCTGTGCTAAAGGAGATAGAGACAATCCCCACATTGGGCTCGTGAAAACAGCTGCGTTAACAGGGAGTTCGTTGATTAAACTCCTTAAACCTATGCAACCACCCATGGAGTGGGCCAGAAGATAAAGAGGCTTAGGTAGGTTTAGGGAACTGATTGTATTAAAAAGAGCTCTGACATCATTTTGATAATAAGAGTAATCATTGATATGGCCAACCGTCTTATTTTGGACCAGCCGTTCCGTTAGGCCTTGACCTCGCCAATCAACCGCGACTGTTGAGTAACCTCTTTCCGCCAAACCCGTAGCAGCTGTCCCATATTTTTCTATATATTCGGCACGACCAGGAAAAATTACGATCGTTCCCTTATTGCCACTTTCCCAAACGCCTAACCTTATTTTTTTATTATCCTCGGTGTTGACCCAGTATGCTCTACCTCCGGATGGGCCTTTGGCAACCTCAGAAAAAAATGGCGCATCTGCTGAAATCAAGCTAATAAATACTTCAGTTTCATTGCTGAATTAAAGTCTCCCTCGATTGTCACATCCCCAGATATGAAAGCTACTTGCGCTTTTTTTTTGCCTAATAGCATTGATTTAAAAGTTTCTGGACTGGCTGAAATCGTACAGTCTGACGGAGCATTTGATTTATGTACGCCTGAGTTGTCAACTATAACAGAACCTTCTCCTCGAATATGTATTTTTACAGAGCCATCAAAGTTCCCAACAAGTTTTTTTTGCAATGTAGTGATTGCGAGTTCAAGAATTGGGGTCATGGATCTTCCTTAAAATTTAGGGACTTAGAATATGATTCTTTCTTATAGAGCAAGCAATATTAACTATAATATGTTAACTTTGTTATTAAAAGGCCTCTTTATGTCGATGTATTTTGTATTTAAAGTAGTTTTCAGGTGATGCTTAAAACAGAGAGCTGTGGTTCTTCGCGGGTTTTTATTAAATTTAAGTTTTTGAGAGTGACTTATGTGTAAAAGGGTATTTTGAGCTTAAGAAAATATTTTCTTTTTTGAATATTATGAGTGGGTGTCGAGGTGTATAAGGATACGATAATTAGCGCCGTTTTAGGTCCGACTAATACTGGTAAAACCTATTATGCGATTGAACGTATGTTGTCTTATAGGAGTGGCATTATCGGACTACCTCTCCGACTTTTAGCCCGAGAAGTCTACGATAAACTATCCAACATTCTTGGCCCACTTAGCGTCGCTCTTGTAACTGGAGAAGAACGGATTATTCCTTCCAATGTAAAATACTGGGTTTGCACAGTCGAGGCTATGCCGCAGGATTTGGATGTTGATTTTGTTGCGATAGATGAAATTCAGTTATGTACGGATACTGACAGAGGGCATATTTTTACCAATAGGCTCTTAAACGTTCGTGGAACAATGGAAACTGTTTTTATGGGATCCGACACTATGAGATCAGCCATTGCCGATTTGGAACCACAGACAAAATTCGTTAATAGGAATCGCTTTTCTGAATTAAGTTATGTGGGCGCTAAAAGGCTAAGTAGGCTTCCCGTTCGATCAGCTATAGTTGGTTTTTCAGTAGATAATGTTTATTCTGTTGCTGAATTAATTAGGCAACAAAAAGGTGGCTGTGCCGTGGTTATGGGTGCGTTAAGTCCAAGAACGAGGAATGCTCAGGTTGATATGTACCAAAATGGGGATGTCGATTACTTGGTGGCGACAGATGCAATTGGGATGGGATTAAATCTTGATATATCTCATGTGGCGTTTTCTGCACTTTCTAAGTTTGATGGTCGGAGAATGAGGCCTTTGGCTTCACATGAGCTTGCGCAAATAGCAGGACGAGCCGGTCGTTATATGAAACCTGGGACATACGGGGTCACGGGGGAAATTCAAGATATAAGTAAAAGTATAGTTAGCTCTATATCAGAATCAAACTTCGCTCCTGTAAAAAAACTTCAATGGAGGAGCGAACACTTAGATTTCGCATCAATCCCTCAATTAATAATTTCCCTTCAAAAACCCACAACAAACAGTTGGCTGTCTCGAACTAAGGAGACAACAGATCTGGCCAGTTTAAAGGCACTTAATGAAGACGCAAAAATTACAGCATGCGTTACTAGTCCAGACGCCGTCAGGTTGATATGGGAAATATGTCAAATTCCAGACTTTAGAAATATATCAGCCGAAGAGCACGTTAGATTGCTTCGAACAGTTTTTGAGTTTATCCATGAGAGTAGAGAAATTCCGGATAAGTGGTTACATGGTCAGATAAGTAGAATAAATCGAACTGATGGGGATATAGACACACTATCAAAGCGATTAGCCTTTATTCGAACATGGACCTATGTTTCTCAAAAAAATGGATGGGTAGAGAACGAAAGTTATTGGCGAGAGCAGACTAGGGCGGTAGAAGATAGATTATCAGATTTTTTACACGCGGCACTAACTCAGAGATTTGTCGATCGTAGGACTAGTATATTACTACGAAGGTTAAGGGATAAGGAGATCTTAGTGGCTGAAGTTAACGAATTAGGAGTTGTAACTGTTGAGGGTGAGACTATCGGTTTCCTTGACGGCTTTCGATTCAAGAGGGACAAGTCGTCTTCGCCAGAAGAGGATAAAGCTTTGAAATTGGCTTTGGTGCCGCATTTTCATTTAAAGGCAGAGAGGTTTTATAACTCTCCAGATTCAGAGATTAGTTTTACAGATCAGGGTTACTTAATATGGGGTGAGGCAGTAATTGGACAATTAGTTAAGGGTACTGACATTCTTAAACCCTCCTGCCGAGTGTTTGTTGACGAAGAGATAACTTTGGAGATTAGTACTAAAATCACTAGGCGGTTGGAACATTTTATTCTTAGAAAAATTGCAAGTTCTTTTGAGCCATTACACAATTTGTCAAAAGATGAAGCTTTAACTGGTGCTGCCAAGGGATTAGCATTTCAGCTTGCCGAACAATTAGGGGTAATACCACGCGAAAAAATTATCGAAGAGGTTAAGGCTTTAGAACAAGAGGATCGGGGGAAGCTTCGTAAACACGGTGTGCGTTTTGGCCAATTTACAGTTTTCATGCCTTTGTTGCTTAAGCCGTTACCAACCAGTTTGCGATTAATTTTGACCGCCTTATATAGAGATCTAACTGAATTTCCTATTCCGCCTACAGCTGGGTTAGTAACTATACCAAAACTTTTGTTAGAGAATGAATCCTATTATGCGTCTGCCGGATATAGATTATCTGGAGATAGGGCAATTAGAATTGATATGCTTGAAAGATTGGCTGACTTACTAAGAGTTGAAAACAGCCGTAGGGGTTTTGAAGCAAACTTGGAAATGTTATCTATAACCGGAACTTCATTAGAACAATTCGCGAATATTATGGTTGGCTTGGGGTATAGTTCTGAGAAGAACCAGCGTTCTAAAGTGAAAGAAACACTCGTTGTAGAAGATACAGAGAAACCTAAATCTGGTTTGGGGTTAGAGATAGATAGTGTGAATGAAGAGCCCGCTGATAGTTCTGTAGTTCCACTAGACCAGGTCTCAAATGATGAACTTGAGACCTTTTTTATTTTTAAGTGGATGCAG
>JAQBUS010000195.1 GCA_027623875.1 Pseudomonadota bacterium | reverse complement strand
CTCGTGATCCGGTCGACACAAGTCTGCACCCAAATCGAATAAGTCATTTTGAATTGCAGAAAGTTGAGAGCAAATTAATTTATCATTACAATATAGTTGTGCCAGACCTACCGTAGCATTTACTTCGTCAACAGTTCCATATGAGTTAACTCTGAGCGAGTGTTTTGCTACCCGCAGGCCACTTCCCAAAGAAGTTTCACCGGAATCACCGGTTTTAGTATAAATCTTGCTAAGCACTACCATTCTTAATTCCCTAAATTTCTAATAAAAATAAAAACCAGGATACATAACACAGCAATGAATTGAGCGCCTATTCGATATCGCATGATTCGGTTTGCATGTTTTTGATTAAACTCACCACCTTTTGCAAAGCCGCCTATGCCGATAAGTAAAATAACTAATACTACTATACAGGCTATGGCTGAAATAATAAAAAGTGGGTCGCTATTCATAAATAAACCTCTTAATTTTTTATGGTTATTTATCAGTTAGAAAGTAAAAAGAGAACCCAAGTCAATTGATTAAATTTTAGAAATAATCCAGTCCAGATATTTTGTGGGAAGAAGTTTTTTTAAAAAATACATGGAATATGTCGGCGTAGTGATAAGGTAACGAGGTTTTGGAGTGCGGCTTTCAAGAGCCATAATCAATTTTTTTGTAACCGCGCTGGGGGGTAATTCAAATTTATCGGGCCCGTTGCTAAGGTACATTCTTGGGATTAGTTCATTTTCATATTGGGTAGCCCTTTCTGACTTTCTCCAGTTAATCCATTTTTCAAAATGGAAAACAGAATTTTCTCTTATTTTGGAGGTTATGGGGCCAGGTTGTATTAATATAACTTTAATTCCTGAATCTCTTAATTCAACACGTAGAGTGTCCGAAAAACCCTCAAGAGCGAATTTTGTTGAGGTGTAGGCTCCCCTAAACTGCAAGGCGATAAAGCCCAAAATAGAAGAGCAATTAATAATTCTTCCGTACCCCTGTTTACGCATTATAGGAATAGTAAGCTTTATTAACTCGTGGTAGCCGAAGAAGTTTGTTTGGAATATCTCTTTCAACCCATCAGTGGGGAGGTCCTCCAAAGCGCCTGGAATGGCATAAGCCCCGTTATTAAAAACAGCGTCTAGTGTGCCTCCGGTAAGACTTAGGCACTGCTCTATGCCAGTCCGAATTGTTTCTTCGTCTTGATAGTCAATAATAAAACTTTCCAGACCCTCTGCACGCAAACGCATACAGTCTTCTTCTTTTCTACAAGTGGCGAAGACTCGCCAACCTCTTTTGTTCAGCGTTTTTGCGCAATCATAGCCTATGCCCGATGAGCAACCTGTAATGAGGATAGATTTCAAAGTTATATTGGCCTTAATTAGTTAGAAAATACAAAGATAAACATCTTTTAAGCTATAACTCTATTAGAAAGATATAAAAGATTTAACTAAATTGAGAATGCTCACACTTATTTAAAAGGTTGCTTTACGATATTGATTTGCTTGGGTAGAAAACATTTATGGTTGAGATATTAAACAGCACTGATCTTGAGACAAGGGAGACCACGGAGCCTTTGCGTCGAGCAATTGGTGAGCGCTATTTACAGTACGCGCTTTCAACTATTATGCATAGAGCCTTGCCAGATGCTCGAGATGGATTAAAGCCAGTTCACCGCAGGATTTTATTTGCGATGAGGGAGTTGAGACTTGCCTCTAATGGAGGGTTCCGAAAATCTGCCAAGATTTCTGGCGACGTTATGGGGAATTTTCATCCGCACGGTGATCAGGCTATTTATGATGCGTTGGCAAGATTGGCACAAGATTTTAATGTTCGTTATCCATTGGTGGACGGTCAAGGGAATTTTGGAAATATTGATGGTGATAATCCCGCAGCAGCTCGATATACCGAAGCGCGCATGACCGAGGCTGCCGAATTACTTTTGGAAGGCTTATCTGAAAACGCCGTCGATTTTAATGATAACTATGATGGTACATTACAAGAACCAGTTGTTTTACCAGCCACTTTTCCCAATTTGCTGGCTAATGGTGCAAGTGGCATAGCTGTTGGTATGGCAACTAATATTCCACCACATAACGTAATTCAACTTTGTGACGCATGTATTCACCTTGTAAGCGCGCCAAACGCTAGAGATGAGACTTTAATAGAGATTATCGAGGGACCTGATTTTCCGACAGGTGGTATAATAGTTGAACCTAAAGAAAATATTATTGAAGCATATAAAACAGGGCGAGGTGGGTTCCGACTTCGGTCACGATGGGAAGTTGAAGATCTTCAGAGAGGTCAGTGGCAGATAGTAGTCACTGAGATCCCGTATCAAATTCAAAAATCGCGCCTAATCGAAAAAATTGCAGAGCTAATACAGTTAAAAAAGATACCTGCTCTTTCTGATATAAGAGATGAATCTGCTGATGATATAAGGATCATACTAGAGCCCCGATCAAAAACCATATCTCCTTATGCCTTAATGGAAGTTATGTTTCGCAATTCTGATCTTGAAATCAAATTTAGTATGAATATGAATGCTTTAATTGATGGGCGCACACCTAAAGTTTGTTCTCTTAAGGAGGCCTTGCAGGCATTTTTAACACACCGGCAGGAAGTGTTAATTCGTCGCTCTCGGTTTAGATTAGAAAAAATTGATCATAGATTAGAAGTTTTAGAGGGTTTTATCTTAGCTTTTCTTAATCTTGACCGGGTAATAGATATTATTAGATATGACGATGACCCTAAGGTAGCATTAATGTTTGAGGATTGGTCTAAGTCATCTTTGAGAGCTAACTCAGAGGCAGATTATATAGGTCCAAAATATAAAATTTCTGATGAGCCAACACTTACGGAGGTCCAGGTAGAGGCCATATTGAACATGCGACTCCGTGCCCTTCGTCGCCTCGAGGAGGTGGAATTGCGTCGTGAGCGTGATGAGCTAATGATTGAAAGAGCTTCCTTGGAAGATTTACTTGATGATGAAGATCTTCAATTGTTATCAATTTCTGATCAATTGAAGGAAACAAAAAAGATATTTAAAAAAAATAAAGTTACCAGCGAAAGGCGTACCAGTATTGAGGTTGCCGTAAAGGTTGAGGAAACATCTCTTGAGGCAATGATTGAAAAGGATCCAATTACTATTGTGTGTTCAAAAATGGGCTGGATTAGAACTCTTCGGGGACATGTAAACCTAGATCAAGAGATTAAGTTTAAAGATGGAGATGAAAAGTGCTTTATTTTTCATGCAGAAACAACAGATCGAATTTTGATATTGGGTTCAAATGGTCGTTTTTATACTCTGTCGGTTAATAATTTACCTGGCGGTAGAGGTATGGGAGAGCCCCTTAGATTAATTGTAGATATTCCTAACGACACAAAAATTGTGGATATGTTCGTACATGATTTTACAAGAAAACTTTTGGTGGCATCGAATTTAGGGGATGGGTTTGTGGTTCCCGAATCAGAAGTAGTTGCTCAAACAAGGACAGGGAAACAGATTTTAAATTTAAGTGATAGCTCTGAAGCAGTGGTGTGTCGTTTTGTTGCTGGAGACCATGCGGCAATTGTTAGTACAAAAGGTAAAATTTTAGTTTTTCCTATTACGGAATTGCCAGAAATGAATAGAGGAAAGGGTGTGCGCCTTCAAAAAAATAATAGTGCCAAAGGGAGGCAGGGCACATTCGAGCTGGATGGAGGTTTATCTGATATAACGACTTTTGATTGGTCTGACGGGTTATCATGGCCCATGGGCGGGGGTAAAATTAGACATGAGGCTGATATGACTAATTGGTTGGGTAAACGTGCCTCTGCGGGTCGCCAACCACCACACGGATTCCCGCGGAAGAATAAGTTTTTTTAATGTTGAAAAGGTTAATGTTTGTAAAATACTGCCTTAGCTAAGTAAAAAAGTAGATTTAATATTAGTTAGGCTTATGACACCCCTTGATCTTTTGTTATAACCAAAATATTCCGCCAAATAATTAAATTTGGCTTGAAAGCCTAATGTTGTATAAAGGACGAAACCATGGGTAAGGAAAAGTTTGTACGTAATAAGCCGCATGTTAACATTGGTACGATTGGCCATGTTGAC
>JAQBUS010000194.1 GCA_027623875.1 Pseudomonadota bacterium | reverse complement strand
TGGGCCTTTTTATCGCTCCGTTACTGGTGTGTTGTATGCCAGCCCTGAGGTACAAGTTTGGGCTGAGATGAATACTTGTACCTATTTCTAACAACCCGTTCAGACGACTTCCCAATGCCATCAATTCAGGTCGTATATCAGGTTCGTATGAGGCAGGGCTGTATGCTAAGCCTATACGGAATTCCCAATGTAGTCTATTCTTTAAGCCTGTCCTCAGGTTCCAAGCGATCAAGCCCTGACCCTTGTGTTCAGTAGAGCCTGTGTGCCAGTATCCCAATTCAAGGCCGTGCTGAATACCACCATGATCAACTCCCCACCCGCCATGATACTCTTTCATCCAAGAGGATCTAATCCCCCAGCTAGGTCCGTCTATAGTAGAGATCGTCCATTCGTGGTGAGGTATCCATTTGCCTATATCAAAATGAATCGTGTTTGGAATCAAAGAGGCTTGGCTCCAGACACTTGTAATTAAACAAATAGTATAGATGAAGGAGAGTAGTTTTTTAATCTTAGTATGTTTTCCAACAGAAGACTTTCTGTTTTGTGATTGTATTTCATAGTTTTTACCTGCAACAAAAATACAGTAACAAAATGAAGGAAAAGAAGGTATTAACTGGCTTTGACGAATGATAGAAACACACTTCTCAAATTATCAAGTTATTGTGTTAGTTATATTTACCTTTAACTTGTTTGTTTTATGAGATAATATATCTATGATGGAAGAAAAGGAAGAAATGCAATGGTTTGAAAAACTAAGACTTAACAGCTGGGAAGTTGAGATCTTAATTGTTGGTTTTGTCCTTGTTATGCTATTTAATATCCCTGATTCATTAAGTCTAGAACTTTCTAAGATGGAGGCGGGGTTGGTGGGACGAGGAGTGCAGGATTTCTTGGTATGGTTTGTTATATTTATGACTTTACTTATTATTAGCACGATCGTTAATATTTTAATTGTCAGTTTCTCTTTATATCTTGGTTTAAGAGGTTTTTGGGTTGGTGTACTTGGATTATCTTCAGTATATCCCGATGGTATTAATCTTAAGAAATTAAATTTTAATACAATATTTAACAAGCAAATTGCTAAATATAATTTCAATGATTTTATACTTAAGATTGATAATATCTGTAGTTCTATATTTTCATTTAGTTTTTTAATATCATTCTCAATAGTTAGCCTGTGCCTTTTTTTTATTGAAGTAATTGTGTTAACTGTTTGTTTAGATCGCATAAAAAGCTTTTTTCAATATGGCGCAGACTTTGATTCTTTGATAACCTTGCCATTCCTTCTTTTCGGATTACTTTATTTTATTGATTATTTTCTTTTTGGAATTCTTAAAAAAATTAAATGGAAGCCATTTGTCTATCTATTTAATATAATTGACAAATTTTATAAGTATATCACCTTTATATTTATCTATGACACACTTTATTATGCATTTATAAGCAATGTAAAGCGGAGAGTTATTTTCTTGTTCATGGTGTGTTGTATTTTTATTTTATCAGCCTACCAATCTATTGAATTTGAGGAACAAATTTATTTCCCCGATGTTCAATCTTCTGAGGTGATTATGAATTCTAGAAACTATGAAGATAAGTTTAAGCAAAGAGAATATTATGATGAAGACCTATATCCAGGTTATCCTTTTATTCAATCTGATGTGATATCTGAGAATCATTTGAGATTACATATCCCTTATGACTCTTATATGAATATACCGATAGAAAATTTTTGTCCGGAACTTTCAGAAACCTTGTTGTAGGCAGATACATCAGCAGTGCAGAGGATTGAGAAGCAGGAAAGAATACTTCATTGTATTAACAATGCTTATTCTATTTTTATTGATAGTGAGTCAATTGAGAGTGATTTTATCTTTTATGATTATGCACATATCGTCTTGGACATTAAATCTTTCTTTATGCTTATACCTCTCGAACAATTTCCCAATGGTCGACATGTCCTAAGGGTCGAGAAGAACCTGAAAGATAAAATGGATGATATAAGTTTAACTGATGGTGAATTTATTATGAGCTTAGAAAGCGATCAGGATTCTACATATTATATCCCGTTTTACATCTCTAGATAAACACTCTTTGTAAAAGGGGAGGAGGTGTCAAAGGTTTAAGCGACGAATGTAATTTCTTAAAACTAGCCAAACCGTGTAAAGCCTGTTTGGGAAATTAATGTCTGATTGGTCTTTGACAATTTTTTCTTTTCAGCGGCGCTCAGAAGAGAGTTGTCAATTAGAAATTTGTTTTTTTGAATGGTGTAGTACTTGTGTGATTGAAAATGAAAATCTCCATCCTCTACGATCTTCATATGCTTTTTAAAGCCTCGATTATTTCCTGTTTTAAATGAAGTCATGGCCTTAAACAAATGAAGGGTCGTCATATAATCAGTATCTGCATTTTCTTTTGCTTTAGGAAATTCTTTCAGCGCAATATCACATATTATATTCGCTTCGTGGTGAAGGTCACATTGGAGTAAAGCATCGCATAGAACAAAGTGGAAGCCAGGAAAATTCACATAAGAATCCCCTGACCTAGGGATGTATTTTTCTATACCTAAGATTTCGCTTAGCAGCTCTTTGTTGTCCTTTTTCAGAATAAATGTATTGTGAAGAAGATTACATGCAAGAAGCCTTCCCAGAATGAAAGGATGGTGCGAAAGATTTTTTTGAAACGTATTGATTTTCTCAATCAGATGCTTAGATTCAGCAACTTTTTTTGTTAAAAATGCTCTTTGATACAGCATACAGTAACCAAAAATTTGTTTGTCATCTTTTGTGTTTGCACTTATGTATACCCTTACAGACTTGTGATAATGATGTACGAGTAAATCATAGTCAACAAACTGTTCTATGAAGAAAGTAGATGCTATGGGGTCTTTGCTGAAATAGGGTGCAATTGAATCGTAGTAATTGAGGTCTCTCCTAAGTTTTGTAACGATGTTTTTTGTGATTGAAAACAATCCAGGATCTCGATATGAAAACTTGTCTTTTGCAAAGTGCAATGCATAGATGTCTTTGAGGATTTGGAATTCAAAAATGCCATCTTTGTTTTTAGGATGACTGCACTGATTTGAATAGTCAATGATGTCTTCATACCCACAATATTGAGCAAGTAAATCTAAACTGTTCTTTGAAGGGCTGTGATCATCCCCGTCAATTTTAAAAATCCTTAGGAGCGTTCGAGCACTTACCGGACTTTGTGTGTTTTTGTAAATCGCTTTTGATAGCTGAGTACATGATGCCAAAGTGTTGACCAGCTCTCCAGAGATTTGAATCACATCTCTTTTCAATGTGTTTTTAATCGGCTCTGATAGCACGTATGGCGTTCTTGACATAAACCAAATGTAGCTCATTCTTTTCTCTAATAACTACCCACCTCATAATTGCCCTCTTTTGTCAACGCACGTTGCTGTTTTTCGATAAATCAACCACTTTTGTCTTCAAAGGTGTGATTAATCTCTACAGGGGTAATTATTTATTCGTTTAATTTTTTTTTATACTCTGTAACCCTACTGTAGCCTCACGTTTACATAATTCAGTCCATTACTGTCTTTTAATGTCCGCGATTTGCTCAGGTTAAAATGCTGAATGAACGTATCTTAACACGCTGAATAACCCCCTATAAAATGAAAAATTTACTTTTTGTTGCTTTTTTGTTCGTTCAATTCTTTTCTTTTGCTCAAGTCACCTACAACATAAGCGGTCATGCTTATTTGGAGGGCGAGACGGACCACAGTCCTGTGGTTTTTTCAATGATCAACCCCCAAAATTTGGACACCATAGCATCTTCTTCTCCCTATGCTGATGGCTTTTACACGATGGAGGTTCCTCCGGGATTTTACCTTTTAAACTGGTCTCATTACGGACATATTTCTCAGGAGCTCGGGGACTTTACATTTACTGCTGACACCGTTTTGACTGACGTCACATTAATGAGTGGCTTCGTCCAAGAAGTTTGTGGTGAAGTATCTGGCGTTTGGCCTTCCGGCTTTGTGTACCATGTTATGTGTGACATTACGATTCCCGAGGGAGAGAGTTTAAGCATAGAGGAGGGAGTTACGGTTCGCTTTGCTGAGGGAACAGGCATGA
>JAQBUS010000193.1 GCA_027623875.1 Pseudomonadota bacterium | reverse complement strand
GGAACTTGATTGGACTTTGTCATGCCTTTTCGATGCAATGGGAGCGATGTCCTCTAAGTATAATGATCAACCTACAAAAGCATCTCGTGCTTTTGACGCTAATAGAGATGGGTTTGTGATTGCTGGAGGTGGAGGAATTGTCGTTCTAGAAGAATTAGAACATGCTAGAGCTAGGGGAGCAAAAATATACGCAGAGATAACTGGTTTTGCGGCAACTTCGGATGGGCACGATATGGTAGCACCGTCTGGAGAAGGGGGCGAAAGAGCTATGAGGTTAGCTTTGGAAACGCTTCCGGAGGGGCATAGAGTGAGTTATATAAATGCGCACGGTACATCCACTCCTGTCGGTGATGTAGGAGAGGTTGAAGCTGTGCGTAGGGTTTTTGGCAAAGGTTCCACGCCGTTGATATCGTCGACTAAGTCGATGACTGGTCACTCTCAGGGATCTGCTGGAGCCTTAGAGGCAATATACTGTTTATTAATGCTCAGTGGAGATTTTATTGCGCCTTCGATCAACGTTGACACCCTAGACCCCTTGCTGGAAGAAAATGAGATAGCGACTAGTTTGATTAAGAACGCTTGTTTGGATACGCTTATGACTAATTCCTTTGGTTTTGGTGGCACAAATGGATCGATGCTGTTGACTAAATATGATGGATAAAAATGATGGCTGATTTAATGAAAAATAAGCGGGGCTTAATTATGGGCGTTGCAAATGAAAGGTCTATAGCGTGGGGAATAGCATCAGCAATGTCGGCAGAGGGAGCAAAACTTGCTTTTTCGTATCAAGGGGAGGCTTTTGGTAAGAGGGTTAAACCACTTGCTGCCAGCTTAGGGTCAGATTTTCTAGTTGATGTTGATGTGGCTGATGATACCTCTTTAAATAGATGCTTTGACACTATCAAAAATAGGTGGGGTAGTATAGATTTTGTTGTTCATGCCACTGCTTACTCTGACAAAGCTGAATTAGCTGGACGTTTTATAGACACTAGTAGAGAAAACTTTAAAAATTCATTAGAAATTTCATGCTTCTCATTTATTGATGTTGCTAGAAGAGCTTCGTTATTAATGCCAGAGGGTGGAGCTTTGATAACTTTAACGTATCAGGGTTCAAATAAGGTCACTCCATTTTATAATGTTATGGGAGCAGCAAAAGCGGCCCTTGAAAGCTCTGTCCGGTATTTAGCAAATGATTTGGGGCCGGATAAAATCAGAGTAAATGCAATTAGTCCTGGGCCAATGAAAACTTTAGCTGGTGCTGCCATAGGTGGTGCACGAAAAACCTTCAGGCACACCGAAGCTAATGCTCCTTTGGGCTCAAATGCAACACTAGAGGCAGTTGGGGGAACGGCTGTTTATTTGGCATCTGAAATGGGGGCCTTTACAACGGGAGAGATTATTCGGGTCGATGGGGGTTATCATGTCTTGGGGATGCCCCAAAGTCTAAACTTATAAGCTAGTCAATGACGTAGTTCGATTTACTCTAAATTTTAAAAGGAGATACTTAATGCCTATAAAGGCTGTTGTTTTTGACGCTTATGGTACCTTATTTGATGTTTCTGCTGCTGCAAGGGAGTTGGCTTTAGAATCAGAGAATAAGCAGTTCAAAAACTGTTGGATTAAGTTAGCTACAGATTGGAGGTTGAAACAACTTCAGTATACTTGGCTGCGAGCTATCATGAAGGACCATAAGGATTTTTGGTCAGTTACTGAAGATGGTTTGGATTGGGCAATGGAGCAAAACGGGCTTTCTTTTGACAGTGAGCTTCGCGATCAGCTTCTTCGGTTATATTGGAATCTGTCACCCTATCCTGAAGTAAAGAAAATGCTACAGGATCTTAAAGAAGACGGGTTCTTGACAGCAATTTTATCTAATGGGTCTCCGCAAATGCTAGGTGCGGCTGTAGAGTCGGCAGGCATATCGGCCGTTTTAGATGCGGTACTGAGCGTTGAGGACGTAGGGGTATTTAAGCCTGATCCTTTGGTTTATGAACTTATTGAAAAAAGGTTTGGTTGTAAAAGGTTAGAGGTTCTTTTTGTTTCTTCTAATGGTTGGGATGTTTCAGCAGGCGCTGGCTTTGGATTTAAGACGGTTTGGGTCAACCGATCTGGTGAGCCTGTAGATCGTTTATCAGCAAGACCTTTAAAAATATTGGAGACACTTGTGTCTATACCTAAACTTGCGTCGAGTTCTGAGTTGGCTTCTTTTTAAGCACATTTTATTTGGAGAAATGTAGATGAATATTGAGATGATCGAGGCTGCTAGACAAAGGCTAATGGGGCATGCAAGGATAACCCCCTTGCTCTCTTCGCCATTTTTGGACGAGATAGCGGGACGAAAAGTTTTTGTTAAGGCAGAGGTTTTACAGCACACGGGTTCATTTAAGTTTAGAGGAGCTTGGTCGGCATTATCCGCTCTGGATAAGGATACATTAAAAAAAGGAGTAATCGCTTACTCTAGCGGCAACCACGCTCAGGGGGTAGCTTTTGCGGCAAGAAAACATAAAACTTCTGCTGTTATTGTTATGCCCAGAGATGCTCCGAAAACCAAAATTGAGAACACTCGGGCGCTTGGTGGTGAGGTAATACTGTATGACCGAGCTAATAATGAAAGTAGAGAAATCATTGGCCAGAAAATAGCCAAAGAGCGCGGTTTAACACTAATTAAGCCATATGATGAGCCACAGGTTATAGCTGGTCAGGGTACTGTTGGTTTGGAAGTTATCGAACAAGCTCAAGACTTAAATGTAGATGCAAAGAATTTGTTGGTTTGCTGTGGGGGAGGAGGGTTAACTTCTGGTATAGCTCTCGCGGCCGCAGCCTATTCATCAAAACTGTCAGTTCGTACCGTTGAACCAATGGGGTATGATGATGTAGCCCGGTCTTTGGCTGCAAATAAAATTTGTAGCAATGATAACTCTGTAGACTCAATTTGTGATGCTATAGTAACGCCCCAACCTGGAGATTTAACTTTTCCAATTATGAATAAATATTGTGGTCCTGGATTAGTCGTTACTGATGAGGAATGTTTGAGAGCCATGGCTCTAGCATTCTCGCGTTTAAAGTTAATTATTGAACCGGGTGGAGCGGTCGCTCTAGCTGCAGCTTTGTTTCACGCGGGAGATATAGAAGGTAACGATGTTATCGTGGTTGCCTCGGGTGGCAATGTGGATGCCGCTACGTTCCATTCAGCCCTTAGTCGATTTGGATGAGCTACTGGACTTAGAAGCCGCAATCAGCAAAAAACTTATTCAAAATGAAGCCATACTCTTCAGGCTTTTCGACGCAAGGTAGGTGACCTACTCCTTTTATCAATTTAAAGTGGCTACCTTTTATTAACTGTTGAGTTTCTCTTACTAAATCAGGTGGAGAGGCGCCATCTTCGCTTCCGGCAATTGCAAGAGTTGGCAAACTTAAATTCGAAGTCGTTGTGAAAAGATCAGTGCCAGAAATAGCGTTGCAGCAACCGATATAGCCAGAATCAGGTGTATCAACTAACATTTTTCGCCATCCTGGAGAACTCTTGCTAGAAAGAAAACCTTGTGAAAACCACCTTTCCATTACAGAATCTGCAATACTCTCAAGGCCATGATTTTTTACTTTATTTGATCTATCATTCCACATTTCGGCAGTGCCCATTTT
The DNA here is from genome assembly GCA_027623875.1 of Pseudomonadota bacterium. GTDB lineage: Bacteria > Pseudomonadota > Alphaproteobacteria > Rhodobacterales > Rhodobacteraceae. The sequence goes on along the minus strand of JAQBUS010000193.1, from coordinate 473 downwards.
TGCGGCTGTATTTGACAAAATTAGCGCAGATATTAAATCTGGTCGCTTGGTCGCCAAACCTTGCCCAATCATGCCACCGATTGAAAGGCCTATAAAAATCGATTTTTTAATTTCTAAACTGTCGAGAAGGCCTTCCGTATCAGAAATCAAGGTGCCCATTTTATAAGGTGGATCTGGAACATCTGATTTTCCGTGGCCTCTTTTATCAAACCGAATTATCCGAAATTTGGAAGGTAAAAATGGTATGATATTATCCCATAAATGTAGGTTAGTGCCTAGAGAATTAGCGAAAACTAAAGGAGTTCCATTGGGATCGCCCTCCTCTTTATAGTGAATATTTATAGCATTGTTATTTATATATGGCATAAAAATCTCAATATGGTAGTCCGACGTAGTTTTCGGCAAACATAGTTTGAGCTGCTCTTGAGTCCTCAAGATAGTGGAGCTCAGCTTCTTGTACCTTCTGGTCAAAC
>JAQBUS010000192.1 GCA_027623875.1 Pseudomonadota bacterium | reverse complement strand
AAAAATTTAGACAGGTAAATCAAATGTACGACTTCTACTCAGACACAAAAACAAAGCCATCAAATGCAATGCTTGAGTACGCTCTAGGGTGTACCTTTGGTGACGAACAAAAAGACGAAGATCCAACAACTCTGGAATTGTGTGAGAGAGTTGCACGTCTTCTTGGAAAAGAGAGTGCTGTTTTTTTGCCCTCTGGTACGATGTGTAATGAAATTGCTATAACGGTTCAGACATCGCCGGGTGACGAAATTCTATGTGATCGCTCTTGTCATATCATCAATTTCGAAGGTGGGGCACCGGCGGCTATGAGTGGGGTGATGATCCATCCTCTGGATGGAAAATATGGTCAGTTTACAGAGAAAGATGTTATGCAGGCCTTGCGTCCAAAATCACGCCACATGCCAATATCGCGAATGCTTTGCGCCGAACAAACGGTCAATCTTGGCGGAGGGGGAGTTTGGCCATTAGAGAAGCTGGATTCAGTGGCCCAGGTGGCAAAACAATCAGGTCTTTCGACACATCTAGATGGTGCGCGTTTGTTAAATGCGTGTGCAAAAACTGGGATTTCAGCGGCGAGGTATTCACGTGAATATGATAGCTGTTGGATTGATTTCACAAAAGGTTTAGGAGCACCAGTAGGAGCGGTTCTTGCTGGAAGTGCTGAATTTATTGAAGCTGCTTGGCGTGTAAAGCAACGTATAGGCGGAGCAATGCGGCAATCTGGCGTAATTGCTTCCTTTTGTCTTTATGCCCTTGAAAACAACGTCGAGCGTTTAGTTGAAGACCACGCTCTCGCTACTAAAATTTCGGACTCTCTTGGGAGTTTTCCTGGAATAGTGAATGTTTTACCTGTTGAAACCAATATCATTATTGCAGATCTGGCGGCAGATGCACCTTCGGCCGCCCAGTTGGTAAGTAAATTACGTGAAGAGTCTATTCATATTGGAGCATTTGGGGAGAAACGGATCCGGATCGTCACCCATCTAGATGTAAATGCAAAAGCTGCAAGCCACCTGATTGAGGCTTTGAGTAATCACTTAGGCGGCATTTCCGGCTAATTATAAAATTGTAAAAAGCTATTAATCCAGATGAGTAACTCGAGGATCTTAACTTATTTCCAATGGTACTTGCTCTAGGACGCAAGTTAGACAGTTGAGAACCATTCTCGATTTCTAGCCATTCTGTGAAGTCGGATAAAAAATTATCCTTCTCAGCTACATCTAAGGTGGTTGCTGCATATATTGTATTTCTCTTGCTACAAGGGTTGAAATACGTCAGTTTGACTTCCATGAAACGACTAATATATCCCGGGTGTCTACTGTTCTTTCTCACGTTAGATCTCGCTAATGCTATGGCGCTGCCTAACTGTCCTTCTAATGGATCAGCATACTGGAATAATTGTCAGGGTACTTATACAAATGCCAATGGTAATAAGTACGTAGGCGAGTGGAGGGATGATAAGTGGCACGGTCAGGGCAGTCGTAATTTCGCCAATGGAGATAAATACATTGGTGAATTTAAGAATGGCAAGAAACACGGTCATGGTGTTTATACCTATGTAAACGGAAATAAATACATTGGTGACTTCAAGAATGATAAGCGGCATGGTCAGGGTATCTTTACCTATGCCAGTGGTGACCAATACTTAGGGGAATTTAAGAAACGAAGAGCAAACGGTCAGGGCACCTATACCCATGCCAATGGTGACAAATACGCAGGGGAATTCAAGGATGACTTAATGCACGGCCAGGGGACGTTTACTAAGGCTAATGGGGATATATACGTAGGAGAATGGAAAAATGGCAAGCCATGAGACCTGCTAGGTGTTACTGATCACGTAAAATAACGTCTCCCTTGCAGGTTCTGATTAATTGGCTTCTGGTGGTAGAGCTGAGATTTTAATTTTAGATAGCGCGGGTTATATAAACCCTGAATGAAAAAATTCTTTTAAAACAGTTGATGTTAAGGGCTATTACCTAAATAACATTATAGAATCTAAATAGAATCTAAGAAATAAAAATATTGAGAAACCTTATTGTAAAACCATTTAACATGTAAGATAAATAATTGGTGATTATGTGCCTATAGTTAGGAAAAAGATGCGTTATAATGCCTTTAACATTTTTAAAGAGGGTTTAACCGGAAATAAAGGTTGGAGACCAGCCTGGAGGGAGCCAGAACCAAAGCCTGAATATGATATGATTATAATCGGCGGTGGGGGTCACGGTTTGGCAACAGCTTATTATTTGGCAAAAAATCATGGTTTAAAAAACATTGCAGTTCTCGAAAAAGGTCATATCGGGTCTGGAAATATTGGTCGAAATACAACGATTGTCAGAGCAAATTATTTTCTACCTGGAAACTCAGAATTTTATAGCCATTCCTTAAAGCTATGGGAGACCTTGGAGACAGAGCTTAACTATAATGTGATGCATTCTCAAAGGGGTGTAATTAATCTTTTTCACTCAGATGGTCAGAGAGATACTTTTGCTCGCCGTGGTAATATGATGATAAATCAAGGAGATGATGCAGAATTGCTGACTAAGGAAGCAGTTCGAGAGGAACTTCCATATTTAGATTTTGACAATGGCAGGTTTCCAATTTACGGCGGACTTTTTCATAAACGTGGTGGAACAGCTCGACATGATGCAGTCGCTTGGGGCTATGCACGAGCAGCAGATCAGCTTGGTGTCGACTTAATTCAAAAATGTGAGGTTACAGGAATTGATGTGTTAGGCGGGGTAGTGAAAGGAGTCCAAACTTCTCGTGGGCCTATTCGAGCAAAAAAGGTAGGAATCGTTGTTGCTGGACGTTCGTCACAAGTTGCAGAAATGGCTGGATTGAAAGTCCCTATTGAGAGTCATGTTCTTCAGGCGTTTGTTACCGAAGGTTTGAAACCTGCTATTGATCACGTGGTGACCTTTGGAATGGGGCATTTTTATATTTCTCAATCTGACAAGGGTGGCCTGGTTTTCGGTGGAGACTTAGATTCCTATGCTTCCTATGCTCAACGTGGAAATTTACCAATGATGGAACATGTTATGGAAGCTGGTATGGCATTGATGCCGGCTATTGGGAAAGCAAAAGTTCTTAGGAGTTGGGGCGGTATAGTGGATATGACACCAGATGGGTCATTCATCATAGATAAGACTGAAATAGAGAATCTTTATATGGATTGCGGGTGGTGTTATGGCGGATTTAAAGCTGTTCCAGCGTCTGGATGGTGCATGGCTCACCTTATGGCAGAAGATCAGCCCCACGAAGTTGCAAAGCGACACACTTTTGAAAGATTTAAAACTGGGTGCGGTATAATGGATGAAGAGGGTACAGGCTCTCAACATAATTTACACTAATGAGGTTTATGAAATGAGGATTAATTGTCCCTTATGCGGTCATCGCGACATACGCGAATTTTATTACTTAGGCGCAGAAGATTATCTTGTTCGACCGGCCGAAGGGGATCTTGAAGCAACGCATGAATATCTTCACGTCAGAAAAAACCCAGATGGCCTTACCAAGGATGTTTGGCAACACGAGGCCGGATGTAGGGCGTGGTTATTAGTAGAGCGAAACACCGCAACTCATGAAGTTTTAACAGTAGAACTTATAAAACCTAAAAAGGACATCCTATTATGAGAGTAGATACTGGTCATGGAGTCGACCGTTCTAAAGCTGTTAGCTTTAAGTTCGACACTAAGACATATTGGGGGTTTGAAGGAGATACCTTAGCATCAGCTTTGCTGGCTAACGGGGTAAAAGTTGTTGGAAGATCTTTTAAATATCATCGTCCAAGGGGAATAATTTCGGAGGGTTCTCAGGAGCCTAATGGGTTGGTTGAATTAAGATCGGGTGATCAAACCACTCCCAACGTCCGCTTAACAACCCAAGAATTACATCAGGATTTAAAAGTATATTCGCAAAACCACATGGGAAGTTTGAAGTGGGACCTTTTGGAGGTAAACGATCTTCTCTCACCATTTCTTTCAGCGGGTTTTTATTACAAAACGTTTATGTGGCCAAGACGTTTTTGGGAAAGACTATATGAGCCGCTTATTCGGCGAGCAGCGGGTTTGGGTAGTCTTTCTATGCATGAGAATAAAGACTATTATGAAAAAGCATTCGCTTTTTGTGACGTA
>JAQBUS010000191.1 GCA_027623875.1 Pseudomonadota bacterium | reverse complement strand
GGCATTCTTTTCTGGATCCGAAACTGCCTTAACTGCCGCTTCCCGTGGTAAACTTCAGTCGCACGCTGATAGAGGCAGCACTGGAGCAAAAAGAGCGCTTGGAATTACTGAAGATACAGAAAAATTAATTGGTTCCATTTTATTGGGAAATAATTTAGTCAACATTCTTGCAGCTTCGCTCGCAACTGCGCTATTTACAAAATTATTTAAAGAATCTGGAATAGCTGTTGCAACCGTCGTAATGACGGTTCTAGTTCTTGTCTTTTCAGAAGTGCTGCCAAAAACTTATGCGATTACTAATGCCGAAAAGGCTGCGGCAAAAGTATCAGCTCCGATTAAGTTCTTCATACTAATCTTTTCACCTGTAGTAATGTTGGTTAGAGCTCTTGTAAGAGGGTTACTAAGAATATTCGGTGTTAAAACTGATCCAAACTCCCAAATTTTATCTGTTCAGGAAGAGATAGCTGGAGCATTAGTTTTAGGGCACCAAGAAGGTGTCGTTGGAAAGGAACACAGAGATCGCTTGCTTGGGGCCTTAGACCTGAACCAGAGAAGCGTTGAAGAAATCATGCTTCATCGATCCGAAATAGAAACTATCAATGCTGAAGACTCTCCCGAGGATATAATAAGCCAGTGTTTAGAGAGCCCGCACACCAGACTACCTGTATTCAAAGGAGAACCTGAAAATATTATTGGAGTACTCCACGCAAAGGATTTACTTAGAACTGTTGAAAAATCACTTAAATCGAAAAATAGTAGAGAAAATTCTTTAAGAGAAGTTCAAGTTTTGGAGGTCGTAAGAGAGCCTTATTTTGTTCCAGAGACAACTGCACTGGATGACCAGATGCGTCAGTTTTTAAAATTACATACCCATTTTGCTTTAGTCGTTGATGAATATGGCGCTCTTCAGGGATTGATTACGCTCGAGGATATTCTTGAAGAAATTGTTGGTGAGATAACTGACGAATTCGACATAGAAACCGATCAAGAACTAAAAGCAAATACCGATGGGAGTTATTTAGTGGATGGTTCCACCACTATACGGGATTTAAACCGAATGTCAGATTGGGCACTTCCAGATGAAGAAGCTCATACTGTAGCAGGGCTTCTTATTCATGAATCACAATCGATCCCTGAACCAGGTCAAGTGTTCTCGTTTCACGGCTTTAGATTTGAAGTTATTCAAAAATCTGCAAACAGATTAACAAAAATTAAAGTAGGACCAGTATGAATCATCATAGGGTAATTATAGACACTGACCCCGGTCAGGATGATGCCGTTGCAATCCTTTTAGCATTGGCCTCTCCGAAACAAATAGATTTGCTTGGGGTAACCGCTGTAGCAGGTAACGTTCCACTAGAGCTCACCCAAAAAAACGCTAGGATTATTTGCGAGTTAGCTGGAAGGAACGACGTTAAGGTTTTTTCTGGATGCCATGAACCGATTGAAAGAAAATTGGTTACTGCAGAACATGTCCACGGCAAAACGGGCTTAGACGGTACGGACTTACCGTATCCCCAAATGCCACTTCAAGAGATCCATGCCGTCGATTTTATCATTCACAGTTTGCTTAATAATCCTACGAAAACAATTACAATTTGTGCACTCGGTCCCCTAACTAACATTGCAAGTGCATTCAAAAAAGACCCTAGAGTCGTTGCACGAGTTAAGAACATCATCCTTATGGGCGGTGCATATTTTGAAGTAGGAAATATAACACCTGCAGCAGAATTTAATATTTTCGTAGATCCGGAGGCCGCAAAAATAGTTTTTGAATCCGGTGTAGTCCTAACTGTGATTCCTCTTGATGTTACCCACAAAGCCCTAACATCTGTTAAGCGTGTTGAAGCATTTCGAGCTTTGGGTACCCCAGTTGGTAAGGCTGTAGCCGAATGGACTAATTTCTTTGAACGCTTTGATAAAGAAAAATATGGCTCTATAGGTGCGCCACTTCACGACCCGTGTGTTATAGCATACTTACTGGAACCTAGCATTTTTTCGGGGCGCTACATAAACGTTGAAATAGAAACAAAATCTGCTCTAACAAGAGGTATGACTGTCGCAGACTGGTGGGGTGTTACTAATAGAAAGGCCAATGCCACTTTTATCGGCAATTTAAACGATGAAAAGTTTTTCAGTCTGCTAACAGAAAAATTAGCAACATTATAAAACAACAAAACAGAGCAGAGTTTAGGTAACACCATGATTAATCCAAATTTCATTAACTCTTACGCCAAACTCCCAGAACGATTTTACACCAAATCACTCCCCACAAAAGTTAAAGATCCGAGAGTTATTACAATCAATAAAAAGTTAGCTCAGGAACTTGGCCTAAGCATAGAGTGGTTAGAATCTGATGACGGGATAGGAATGCTGTCGGGAAATTCAATGCCTTCTGGCTCAGATCCATTAGCTCAGGCCTACGCGGGGCATCAATTCGGAGGGTGGTCTCCATTGCTAGGTGATGGTCGAGCTCATCTAATTGGACAGATAAATGACAGCTTTGGAATTAATTGGGATATCCAGTTGAAAGGTTCGGGCCCAACACCCTATTCTCGCCGCGGAGATGGTCGAGCTTGGTTGGGACCGGTTTTGCGTGAGTATTTGGTCAGTGAATCGATGCACCATCTAGGGGTTCCTACAACTCGCTCCCTAGCAGCCATTTCAACTGGGGAAATAATTTTTAGAGATGGGCCTCGACCAGCAGCCATAATTACACGAGTTGCACAGTCACATATAAGGGTTGGAACTTTCGAGTATTTCTCTTCCCGAGGAGACCTAGATGCTGTTTCAGAGTTAATGAACTATGTCATTAAAGTGCACTATCCGGAGCTTAAAGCCGGAGACGCTCTCGGTTTTTTAGACTCATTAATTTCCCGTCAGGCAATGTTGATTTCAAAGTGGTTGAGTGTTGGCTTTATACATGGGGTAATGAATACAGATAATACACATGTTGGCGGCTTAACAATCGACTATGGTCCGTGCGCATTTATGGATGAGTATGATCCCAAAAAGGTCTTTTCTTCGATAGATACAACTGGACGTTATGCTTACAATCAACAGCAAAAAATTATAGTGTGGAACCTCGCAAGACTAGCTCTTTCAATTTTACCATTAATCGACCCGATTGAAACTGAAGCAATAAAAAAAGCTGAAGTGACTCTAGGTAACTTTGATAAAATTTTTATGAAAAACTGGTTAAAAATATTTTTAAAAAAAATTGGCATTAAAAATGAAAAAAAGGGGGATGCGGCATTAATACATGATCTGCTTATGGAAATGAACGTTTCCAAAGCTGATTTCACTAAAACCTTTCGAGACTTAAGTAAACCTAACCAAGAAATACAAAAAATATCTCTATCAAGAAATATGTCAAACTGGATTAGTAACTGGAAAAATAGAATTCTTGATGAAAGTAATCCCATGAACACTATGTCGGAAATTAATCCTGTTTATGTTCCAAGAAACCACTTGATAGAGCTAGCTATTCAAGAATCCCTTAAAAATGACTTCAGACTCTTTAATCGTTTACTTTCTGCTGCACAAAATCCTTTTAAAGAAGTATCAGAAAATCAAGATCTCTATTTACCACCGACAAACAAGTGGTGAAAAAAACCTATTGCGGCACTTAAATTGACTTTCTTGACTTACCTCTGAATTGCGATCCACTAGGGGAGCCTGACGTTTTCTTTCCAGAAGATTTTCCAAACTTATTTGAAGAAAATCGTCGAGATTTATTGGCTTTTGTATTTTCAGAATTTACTAATTTTTTTCTTTTTTTTTCTTTTTCAGGTGCAACAATCCAACGTACTCCACTTTCAATCGGTATTGAATCCTTCATTAATTTCTCGATCGACTTTAAGGTGTCCATTTCATCTGCAGCACAAAAAGTAACCGCAGTGCCTCCCTTACCTGCTCTTGCCGTTCTACCTATTCTATGGATATAAATCTCTGCTACGCTCGGTAAGTCAAAATTATAAACATATCCAACATCTGGGATGTCTATGCCGCGAGAGGCAACATCTGTTGCGACCAAAATCTTTATTCGTCCACTCTTGAATAAAGCCAATGCCTTATCTCTTTGATTTTGACTTTTATTACCGTGAATTGAACCCGCTCCAAAACCAGCCCTGTCTA
>JAQBUS010000190.1 GCA_027623875.1 Pseudomonadota bacterium | reverse complement strand
GGAGATAAGGCCAATCTTTATGCTAATGTTGGGCCAGCGGTTGATGGTGGAGTTATTCTTTCTGGTCATACGGATGTAGTTCCGGTTGTAGGACAAGATTGGGATACTGACCCATTTTCAGTTGTAGAAAAAGATGGCAAATTGTTTGGTCGAGGTACTTGCGATATGAAAGGCTTTGATGCGATTGCGTTAACTGCAGTTCCCAAAGCTCTAAAACGAGGTATAAAAAGACCCATTCAAATAGCTATGTCATATGATGAAGAAGTGGGATGTATTGGTGCACCTTTTATGGCAGCTGAGATGGCTAAGTTAATGCCGCGTGCAGCCGCTGCTATTATTGGTGAGCCTTCAATGATGAAAGCAGTTTCTGGTCACAAAGGAGGCTTGGGAATTAAAACTCATGTTAGGGGTTTTGAGGTTCATTCATCTATGCAGCATATCGGTGTGAGCGCCATTCACGAAGCCGCTAAACTGATAGAGTGGGCTAATCAAATGAATATTGAAAATGCGGCACGAGATCGAAGTGAGGCAACCTCCATGTTTGTTCCTCCCTGGACGACAGTCCATGTAGGAACTATTGAAGGTGGGACCGCAAACAATATCACGGCGAAGGATTGCCACTTTATTATGGGATTTAGATGTATTCCAAGTGAAAGTGCAATGGATTGGAGAAATGCGTACGAAAAGAAAGTGCGAGAAATTGAAGCGGGAATGAAAGCTATACACCCAGAAGCGTTCATCTCTCTGGAATGCCCGTATAATGTACCTGGGTTAAAACCGGAAGTGAATGGAACAGCTGAAGCATGGGTTAGAAAATTAACAGGTGATAACGCTCAGCATGTTGTGTCATATGGCACCGAAGCTGGGCAATTTCAGGCAGAGGGCTATTCATCTATAATTTGTGGTCCCGGAGATATTGCTCAGGCACATAAAGCAAATGAGTTTATTACAATTGAGCAGTTTAAAGCTGGGGAAGCTTTTATAGACCGTTTAATTGAAAGTCTTGCAGAGGAGATCTAGACAATGCCAGTAAAGAACCGTTTTTCTGAACTTTTACCTGAAATCACTGAATGGCGTCGGGAAATACACGAGAATCCTGAATTATTGTATGATACTCATCGAACATCTGCTTTTGTTGAAACAAAGCTACTTGAATTTGGTTGCGATGAAGTAACCACTGGAATTGGTAGAACTGGAGTCGTGGGAGTTATAAAGGGGCAATCGAATAAGTCAGGTAAAGTGATAGGATTGCGAGCTGATATGGACGCTCTTCCAATTTTTGAAGCTACGGGTCTTGATTATGCGTCAAAAACACCAGGGGTAATGCACGCTTGCGGGCATGATGGCCATACTGCAATGTTACTCGGAGCTGCCAAGTATTTATCGGAAACACGTAATTTCGATGGGACAGTTGTGCTTATCTTTCAACCTGCTGAGGAAGGTGGGGCTGGGGGGCGAGAAATGTGTGAGGACGGCTTGATGACCCGATGGGAGATCGACGAAGTTTATGGAATGCATAATTGGCCTGGTCATCCGGTTGGAAGTTTTTCTATCCGTTCTGGACCTTTTTTTGCTGCAACTGATACATTTGAAATACATTTAATTGGTAAAGGTGGACATGCTGCGAAGCCACAAGAAACAGTAGATACAACAGTTGTGGCTTCCCATTTAGTCTTAGCTCTTCAAACAATAGTTTCAAGAAATGCTGACCCCACTCTGCAGATAGTTGTTTCTGTTACTTCTATAGAATCTGAGAGTAAGGCTTTTAATGTTATTCCAGAACATGTATTTCTAAAGGGAACAATTCGGACTCTTTCAACTGAAATGCGGGTTTTGGGTGAGAAACGGTTAAAGGAAATTTCGACAGGAATTGCAGATACATTTGGCGCCCGAGCTGAAATTACTTTTCATAACGGTTATCCAGTAATGGAAAATTCCGATGTTCAGACTAAATTTGCTGCTTCAGTAGCAACATCTGTTGCTGGTTCTTGTGAAGAAGCACCGTTAGTTATGGGCGGTGAAGATTTTTCATATATGCTTAATGAGAGACCTGGTGCTTACATTTTAGTTGGCAACGGAGACACCGCCTCTTGCCATCACCCCGAGTATAATTTTTCCGATGAAGCTATTCCAGTCGGATGTAGCTTTTGGGCTGAGATAATAGAGCAACGACTTCCGCGCTAAAGTTAAGGGTTAGCGGTCCTTTTTCTTAGGTTTTCCTTGTGTTGTTTTTTCTACGGGCAGTTCAATTGTTTGGCTAAATCAATAATTGTATCGGAAATGTAGTCCCAATCGCTTTCCGCTCCCAAATCAGTGGACTGGTTATTGCCGTGCTCTGTTCCTCTCTTGATAAACGCAGTTTTCAGCCCTTGCATTCTGGCCGCCCTCAGATCGTCATTGTGAGCAGCCACCATCATGCACTGATCAGGTTCAAGGGCTAGCATTTTGCATGCTTTATCATAAGCTTCGGGAATGGGTTTGTAATGCCTCACCACTTCAGCCCCTAAAATGACGTCCCAAGGCAGATCTGAGTGTTTTGCCATATTTACTAAAAGAGAAATATTCCCATTGGATTGAGTGCCAATAATAAATTTTTTCTTTAACATTTTAAGGCCTAGAGAGCTATCGGGCCAACCTGGAAGCCGATGCCAAGATGTTAGTAAAAACTTTGTGTCTTCGCTAGAAACATCCGTAAGCCCAAAGGTTTTTTTTCACTTTTTCAAGATTTTCTTCGTGAAGATTGTCTAAAATGGTAAAAGTGCGTGCGCCAGACCTAACTGACTCCATTGCTGGCTGGTACTCAGCGCGCCATGTATCAGCAAAGGTAAAAGGATCTACATCCCGGTTGTATTTTAATGTTATTTGACTGACGGCTTCGGCGACACCAGTTCTCCAATCAACTACAGTCCCAAATACGTCAAATAGAAGAGCTTTTATTTTGACCATTCGAAATACTCTAACATGACTTTCAGTAGCTTAGTAAGAATCAACCACCTGTATGGCTCATGTTTCTGGTCATCTTCCCTTCAACTGTCTGCCTGGAGTAATCAAAATCATGCCCTTTTGGTTTTAAACCAATTGCTTGCTGTATTGCTTCTTGAAGCACCTTTCGATCGTCCGAGCTTCTTAGTGGCGTTTTTAGATCCGATTTTCCCTCTTGGCCCAAGCAAGTATAGATTTCTCCTGTACATGTTACCCTAACGCGATTGCAACTCTCACAAAAATTATGGCTTAACGGAGTTATTAGGCCGATTTTTTGCCCAGTTTCTTCAATTTTAAAATAGCGTGCCGGACCGCCTGTGCTCTCAGCTAGATCTGTGAGCTCGTAGTGGGAAGCCAGAGTTTTCCATAGGTCCTTTAGAGACCAGTACTGCTCAAGTCTATTTTCGTTGCCGATATCACCCATCGGCATGACTTCGATAAATGTTAAGCCCATATCACGCTCGGCACACCAAGACGTTATTTTTAAAAGCTCGTCCTCGTTAAAGCCCTTCAGCGCCACAACGTTAATTTTTACTTTCAAGCCTGCTTTTTGAGCGGCATCTATCCCTCTTAAAACTTGGGGTAAGCGACCCCACCTAGTAATCTCTGCAAATTTTTTCTCATCTAAAGTATCTAGCGATATGTTTACCCTACGAACGCCAGCGAGGTATAAATTATCGGCATGTTTTTCAAGTTGAGATCCGTTAGTGGTTAGGGTTAATTCTTCTAATTTTCCCGAATCCAAGTGTCGCCCAATACTTCCAAAAAACGACATAATATCTTTTCTTACGAGTGGTTCTCCGCCAGTTATACGAAGCTTTTTAATGCCAAGATTTATGAATTCCGTACACAATATATCGAGCTCTTCCAGAGTGAGTAGATCTTTCTTTGGTAAGAACTGCATATTTTCGGACATGCAATAGAGGCATCTAAAGTCACACCTATCAGTTACTGATAAGCGAAGATAAGAAATTGTTCTTTGAAATGGATCAACTAGTTTCATTTGTATACTCCCTACCTAATATTGATGTTATATTTTCTTAAAGTAAAGGGCTTCATCCCTATGTTTTTTTATTTTAGAACATTAGGTCTTACCCAGTAATTTTGTATAATTTTTATAATACTAGGTATAATAAACGATTTTATAGAATATATTTTTTTAA
>JAQBUS010000189.1 GCA_027623875.1 Pseudomonadota bacterium | reverse complement strand
GAATTTTAACTGCGCAGACTTAGTATATTCGCTTGTGGGATAATTCTCTATTAGTTCACGCAAGGACTCCAGCGCATTAAAAACAAGTTCATTATCTGCTCCAGAACTACTAATTTCATCATAATAACTAGACGCAATAAGGTATTGCGCATATCCAGCACTCTCGCCAACTGGGTATAAAACAATAAATCTCTGAGCGCTTATTCGTGCGTTGTCATAATCTTTAGCTAAACTGTAAGCTCGTGACTTTTCTAAAATCGCTTTCTTTGCGAATTCGGTATAAGGGAAAATCTCATAAAGGCTTTCAAATACTCCAATCGCCTTCTCATAATTTTTGTCGTTAAGCTCTTTACTCCCAAGAGTAAATAATTCTTCAGCTGTCTTACCCTCATAAGGGTTCTTTTCTTCTTGCGTAAGATCGCATGAGCCAACGCTTAGAAATATTATCAACAAAAAGGAAGTGAGTAAATTATTAAAAAATTTTATCATAGTTCAGTTATTAGCTCTTTTGATAAAATGATCAACCAATAGTTGGCTAAAGGTAGACTAACCAAACTTAAACTGTTTTCTTATTAAAGCCATGTTAAATTCTAGTGACTAACTCGTAAAACACCCGAACCTGCCTTATCAAGCCCCGCACCCGGTAAAGACTCCAGTTGGGCTGGAGAGCATTCAATAATACGGTAGTAATTCGATGAAGAAAAGAGCTTCGTTAGTAATTTATGAGTTGCTTGGTGTCCTGCCCTAATACCCCTAAACCTTCCAATAATGGGCATCCCAGCAAGTGCTAAATCTCCAAGCGCATCTAGCATTTTGTGACGCACAGCCTCATCTCTATATCTGAGGCCACCCGGACTAAGGACAACATCTTTATCAAAAACTATTGCATTATCGTAATTTCCACCCAATGCGAGACCCTTGGAATGCATTTCCGTTATATCCGCCTGCCGACAAAAAGTTCTACTACTAGCAAGCTCATGCACAAAGGCGCCATTAGCCATGTTGAGCGATTTGAATTGTTTTCCAATTATCTTCTCATCAAAGTCAATCTCAAATTCGATCTCCAGAGACTCCGACGGGGCCAGTGATACCTCTGCATCATTATGCTTAACTTCTATGGTTTCTAAAATCTCTAAAGCTAATTGCTTAACCTCAAGTGTCTTTAACCCGACCCTTAATATTTCTTTTACAAAATTTTCTGCGCAACCATCTAAAATTGGAACCTCTTCAGTATCTAACTCTACAATAGCATTTTGAACTCCACAGCCTGCCAATGCTGCCATCACATGTTCAACCGTCGATACGGAAACTCCATCCTCATTAATTAAACGCGTGCAAAGCGGCTTATCAACTACGTTAATATATGAAGCCCTGATTAAAGAATTGCGTTGTTTTTCATCGCCACGTAAAAACCAAATACCAAAATTTGCTTCCGCTGGATGCACAACCATTTTAGCTCGTTTTCCAGAATGTAGGCCAACGCCTTCAAAGGCTACTTTTGATGCTATCGTGAACTGCAACTTATTCTCCGCTTAGTAGAAAATTGTGTTGTTATATTTATAATTTAATTGCGAAAAATTAACAATTCACGCTTTATGACCAATTGTAACATTTTAAATAACAAAATCTTTATAAATTCATTAATAAAACATGGGTTTTATCTTAATCTTTATATAACATAAAGTTTTATTAATTGGCTTGACGGCGCAGAAACGCGGGCACCTCAATACGATCATCATCGTCACTTAATATTGTACCAGGTTCGCTTAAATCAGGTTCAATATAAGAGTCCTGAGAAGATCTTTCAGATCCCACCCCAGTCATTCTCCCTATGAGAGAATTTATTCCAAAACGTTTGGGTTCCGTCTTTTCTCTACCTATAGTATCCTTTATGTTTGTCTCCATAATCTGCTCTTGCCTTTCAAGAAACTCGGATTGTGGTTCACTCAAATCAAGTGGGACATTAAAGGCCTCATTGACTTGCTCTTCCGGTCGTAAATAATCTAAATCTTCATTTTGACTAAAATTACTACCCGATTGATCTAGATTTCCAAATAAATTGGGCTCATCATATTGACTGTTAACCGGTTCAGTTAATAAAGCATTCTCTTTAATTCTAACACTTAATTCCTCAGCAGAATCTAGAGATTGGGACCTTCGTGACGACAAACCCTCAAAATCACTATCGGCGGCGTCAATTCCTGTAGCGACAACACTCACGCGGATTTTTCCCTCAAGCGAGATATCTAAAGTAGACCCAACTATAATATTTGCGTCTGGATCTACTTCCTCTCGAATACGGTTAGCTGCTTCATCAAGCTCAAAAAGAGTGAGATCCGTGCCGCCTGTTATATTGATCAACACCCCTTTGGCGCCCCGTAGACTTATTTCATCTAGCAAAGGATTCGCAATTGCTTTTTCAGCAGCCTGAAGCGCTCTATTTTCTCCATCCGCCTCACCTGTCCCCATCATCGCTTTACCCATTTCGTCCATCACATCTCTAACATCAGCAAAATCAAGGTTTATTATACCAGGACGAACCATCAGATCCGTAACGCCCTTAACTCCTTGGTAAAGAACGTCATCAGCCATTGAAAAAGCCTCAGTGAATGTCGTTTTCTCATTAGCCAGTCGAAATAAATTCTGATTGGGTATAATTATTAAAGTATCAACAACCTTCTGAAGAGCTCTTACACCCTCTTCGGCCTGTTTCATCCTTCTTGTTCCCTCAAACTGGAAAGGCTTGGTAACCACTCCAACGGTCAGCACTCCCAATTCTCGTGCTGCCCGTGCTATTATGGGCGCTGCTCCGGTACCTGTCCCGCCTCCCATACCAGCAGTTATAAAACACATGTTTGCACCTGTGAGTTGATCAATAATCTCTTCAATAACTTCTTCAGCTGCAGCAGCTCCCACTTCTGGTTTAGCACCAGCACCCAGTCCGCCTGTTACTTTTAGACCCATTTGAATTTTTACCGGGGCACTTCCTAAATTAAGGGCCTGTGCATCAGTATTCGCTATTACAAACTCAACCCCATCTAGTTCTTTTTCGATCATATTATTTACTGCATTTCCACCGGCACCTCCGACACCAAAAACGGTGATTCTAGGTTTAAGTTCTTTATCTTCAGGAATGCTAAGGTTTAAAGCCATAATTGTAATCCACCTGTATTTGTTTTTGCTTTTATCTGGTTTTAGCCAGGTTATTTTTTTTTAGCCTATTTGAGTTTTTAGTATTAGTCACGCATAAAGTGATTTTTTATCTAAATGTAGTTGAATAATATTTTCAGCTATCTAGATATCGTCTGTTCCCATATATTATCAATTACCAATTCTCTTTGAACCATTTTGTAGTCCGTCTAATCGAGCGAGCAGGATAACTTCTCTTAGGTAGATCAAAATCCCATAATTCATCCTGAGGATGCGCTGCAAAAAGAGCAAGTCCAACCAAGGATGAAAATGCGGGACCACTTACAGACTGAGGTAATCCATGCACCCGTAATGGCCGCCCTAATCTCACTTGTTGACCTAATATTTTAGATGCCAAGCCATCAAGCCCCGCTAACTGGCTCGCCCCGCCAGTTAATACAATTCGTTGAGACGGCAAATGATCAAAACCTGCTGCATCAAGACGGTCTCTTACCTCTTCTAGTATTTCTTCTGCCCTCGGTCGCACGATTCCTATTATCTCAGTTCTACTAACTTTTCTTGAATCGTGCTCCCAATCCCCTGTATTGGATTGCAAGTCGATAAGTTCTCTATCATCCATTCCGGTGGCCATCACACCTCCGTAAAAAGTCTTTATTCGTTCCGCCGTATCAAAATCAATCTGTAAGCCCTGACTAATATCACCAGTAATATGATCGCCCCCCAACCTAACTGAATCAGCAAATATCATATGTTTCTTTAAAAAAATTGATATTCCAGTTGCTCCTCCACCCAAATCAATGCATGCGGCCCCGAGTTCTTTCTCATCTTCCACCAGAGACGACATACTAGCGCTATAAGATGCAGATACTACACCAGCCGGCTCCAAATCACATCTCTGCACACAATAAAGTAAATTTTCTAGAGCAACGCTTCCAACAGTGAGCATATGGACGTCAACAGCAAGAGCATTTCCAGACTGGCCACGAGGGTCCGTCAGCCCAG
>JAQBUS010000188.1 GCA_027623875.1 Pseudomonadota bacterium | reverse complement strand
AAATTTTTCAATTTTCAGAAGGCTTTTTTTGAAAGTGTTAAGGAAGGCGATATTGAGAGAGTCTAAGTAAATAAATTTACTGCAATGAAAGCTCTTATTTGCTCTGCCTGACCTTTAGTAAGTTTCAATTGGAATTTTTTGTTTCTGACTTCTTGAAAGATCCTGACTCAACTACCAAGTATAATTGTAAGTACAAATAAAAATAATAAAATCGTCAAATTGCTGAAAGCTCTAACGGATAAAGGAAATGTTATGACAAAAAAAACAGAGGAAGTTTTCCCAGTATTGCCGTTGAGAGATATAGTGGTCTTCCCTCATATGATTGTCCCTTTGTTTGTTGGAAGAGAGAAGTCTGTAAAAGCACTTGAGGAAGTAATGAAAGATGACAAACAAATACTTCTTTCGAGTCAGATGGATTCAGCTGTGGACGACCCGGACTCTAGCGGAATATACCGAGTTGGCGTTTTGGCCAGTGTTCTCCAGTTATTAAAATTACCAGATGGAACAGTTAAGGTTCTAGTTGAAGGACGTAGTCGTGTTAAGATATTGGAATTTGTCGAAAGCAAAGATTTTTTTCAAGCTCGTGCGGTAGAATTGATAGAGATAAAAGGAGACAAAATTATTACCACGGCACTCGTGCGGACGGTCAGTGAAGAATTTGAAAAATACTCCAGAATTAAAAAGAATGTTCCAGAAGAGTCGGTAACCTCTGTGATTGAAGCAAGTGAACCAAATAAATTGGCTGACCTGGTTTCTGGTCACTTAGGAGTCGAAATTGAACAGAAACAAGACCTATTAGAAACTCTAAGTATCGTAGACCGTTTAGAAAAAGTTTACGGTTTGATGCAAGGAGAAATGAGTGTTCTTAAAGTTGAGAAAAAAATTAAATCACGGGTCAAAACCCAAATGGAGAAGACACAAAGAGAATATTATTTGAATGAACAGATGAAGGCCATTCAAAAAGAACTTGGTGATGGTGAAGAGGGACAAAATGAAATTACTGAGATTGAACTTAAGGCGGATGGAATTAAACTCTCGAAGGAAGCAAGGGAAAAAGTTGATTCTGAAATTAAAAAATTAAAAAATATGTCCCCAATGAGTGCGGAAGCAACTGTTGTGAGGAATTATTTGGATTGGATTTTAGGAATTCCTTGGGATGTTAATAGTAGAGTTAAAAAAGATCTAACGAAGGCTGAAAAAATTCTTGATGATGATCACTACGCCCTAGAAAAAGTAAAAGAGAGGATTGTTGAGTATCTAGCTGTTCAACAGCGTTCAAAAAAACTTAAGGGCCCTATTATGTGTCTCGTGGGCCCACCAGGTGTAGGAAAAACCTCTTTGGGTAAATCTGTAGCCCGTGCAACGGGTAGAGAGTTTATAAGGATATCTCTTGGGGGAGTTCGTGATGAAAGTGAGATAAGAGGGCACAGAAGGACCTATATTGGTTCAATGCCTGGTAAAATCATTCAAGCTCTTAAAAAAGCTAAAACTTCTAATCCACTTATTCTATTGGATGAAATTGATAAAATGGGACAAGATTTTAGGGGTGATCCGGCCTCTGCTATGTTGGAAGTTCTCGACCCAGAACAGAACAATACTTTTTCAGATCACTATTTAGAAGTGGAGTATGATCTTTCAAATGTTATGTTTTTAACCACGGCAAATAGTTACAATATGCCTGGCCCATTGTTGGACCGAATGGAAATTATAACATTAGCTGGTTATACAGAAGATGAAAAATCAGAAATCGCGAAACGACACTTGATTGCCAAACAGTTGAAAAACCATGGATTGAAGAGGGGGGAACTAGAGCTCAAAGATGAAGCTCTTTTAAGTATAATCAGGTTATACACAAGAGAGGCCGGGGTTAGAAACCTTGAAAGAGAAATAGCCAAGATCTCAAGAAAAGCAGTAACTCAAATTGTAAAGAAAATGGCAAAAGAAGTTAAAGTTTCCCAAAATAATCTTCACGAGTTTTTAGGGGTTGAGAAATTTAGATTTGGATTGGCAGAACAAAATGATCAAGTTGGAGTGGTTACAGGATTGGCCTGGACAAGTGTAGGAGGAGAGCTTTTGTCTATCGAAGCTCTGAGGTTACCTGGAAAAGGACGAATGAAGACTACTGGAAAACTTGGGGATGTTATGAAAGAATCCATTGACGCTGCATCTTCATATGTAAGATCTATCAGTCCAAAAATTGGCTTTAAACCAACAAACTTCGATAAGATTGATATTCATGTTCATGTCCCTGAGGGAGCAACACCAAAGGATGGGCCGTCCGCAGGCCTTGCTATGGTAACTTCTATAGTTTCTATTCTGACTGGAATTCCAGTTAGGAAGGATTTAGCGATGACAGGGGAGGTTACTCTTAGAGGGAACGCTTTGCCGATTGGCGGTTTAAAAGAAAAGTTATTGGCTGCTTTGAGAGGTGGAATAAAGACTGTTTTAATTCCTGCGGAAAATGAGAAAGACTTAACAGAGATGCCAGAAAATATAACATCCCGGCTTGAGATAATACCTGTTAAGCATGTAGAGGAAGTTTTGAAATACGCCCTAGTATCAGAACCGATTCCAATTAATTGGAGTGAGGCTGACGAAGAGTTGGCTCAAGCGGCACTGCAGTCTAACTTTAATGAAGCGCGAGATGATGTTAAAAACTGGCAATAGCTTTATTTACATTTTAGATAGGGTTTTTATTTCGACTCTTTGAAAACCCTAGCAAAGATATAGTCGACGTGTTTTGTATGGTATGTAATATCAAATTTGTCTTCAATTTCTTCCTTGCTAAGTGCTTTTTTTACGTCCGGGTCGTTAAGTAACTCTGTTTTAAAGTCTTTTCCATCTGTCCAAACTTTCAGAGCATTTTTTTGAACAATTCGGTAACTTTCTTCGCGACTTAATCCAGCCTGCGTCAGGGCTAAAAGTACGCGTTGAGACATAATTAGTCCATTAAATTTATTCATGTTTTTTAACATTTGATCAGGGTAGACTACGAGGTTGTCAATTAGTTGAGTAAGCCTATGTAGAGCAAAGTCTAAAGTCACTGTGGTGTCTGGGCCAATATTTCGTTCAACCGATGAGTGAGAAATATCTCTTTCATGCCATTGAGCAACATTTTCCAATGCTGGCACAACAGCCATTCTTACAAGTCTGGCCAAACCAGTTAAGTTCTCACTTAGAACTGGGTTTCTTTTATGTGGCATTGCAGAAGAGCCTTTTTGCCCTTTTGAAAAAAACTCTTCAGCTTCGAGCACTTCAGTTCGCTGCATATGCCTTATTTCAAGGGCTAAATTTTCAATAGAGCTAGCCACAATGCCCAAGGCGCAGAAGTAAGCTGCGTGTCTATCACGAGGAATTATTTGAGTGCTGATTGGCTCGGCTTCTAACCCAAGTTGTTTGCAAACGTATTCTTCTACTGAGGGGTGAATGTTAGCAAAAGTTCCCACTGCTCCTGATATTGCTCCGGTAGAAATTTCTTGACGAGCGACTTCAAGCCTTTGTTTATTTCGTTTCATTTCCGCAAAGAATCTAGCGAAAGTTAGGCCCATCGTAGTCGGTTCAGCATGAATTCCATGAGAGCGACCAATACGAACTGTATTCTTATGCTTATAGGCTTGTTTTTTTAGAGAACTTAGTAACGCATCTATATCTGCGAGGAGGATGTCGGTTGCTTTAACGAGTTGTAAATTGAAAGTTGTGTCCAGAACATCTGAACTTGTCATCCCTTGATGTACAAATCTAGCATCATCATTCCCAATTAATTCAGCTAAATGAGTAAGAAAAGCGATTACGTCATGTTTGGTTACGGCTTCAATGGCATCAATTCGTTTTACGTCGAATTTTATATTATTTGCTTTCCAGACTGCTTTAGCATTTTCTTTAGGTATAACACCTAGAAGTGCTTGTGCATCGCATGCGTGAGCCTCTATCTCATACCAAATTCGAAATTTTGTCTCGGGGGACCAAATTTTTAACATTTCTGGTCGAGAATAACGCTCTATCATTGGAATAGTGACTCCTAAAGTTTCTAGATAATTTTCCTGATACCCGCCCTTCCAATTGGCTACAAGCTCTCAACAAATAATTTTATTTATTTTTACCCATTAAAACTAGTTTCATTGTTATCGTAAGCGGGTATGATTTTACGTTTTATCTAAAATGTTC
>JAQBUS010000187.1 GCA_027623875.1 Pseudomonadota bacterium | reverse complement strand
GCATATAACAATATAGTTTATAATATTAATATAGCGGCTATTTCTGAAATTTTTCCTTTGGCGGTGAAGTCAGGTCTTCGACCAAAGGCGTTAGAGAGAATTTTTGTCAGCGGATCGAGCAGAAGTTTTGCCTCCGAATATTTTATTCCAAAAATGATGAAAAGAGAATTCAGTGATGATTATTTAATGCAGGATGCTTTTAAGGATATTGAGAATGTAAGAGAGGCGAGTTCCAATATAGATGGAGACAAGCCACTATTAAACGCGATGATTAAGACATATTTAGATGCACTTGAAATGGGTTTTGGAAAGAGCTCAAAGAGCGCTATGCTAAAGGTTTATGAGAAGAGATATCGCGTTAAGATAAGTTAAAAGGTGGCTATGGTCTTCCCAACAGTTTTGAGCTTACTATCATTTTCTAAATATAAATTTGAAGGAAAGAGGAAAATATAATGTTCGCAGAGTTGGATACCCCCTCAGTTTTGATAGATATGGATATTACAGAAAATAATGTAATTAAATACCAAAAATATTGTGATCGAAATAACCTTGAATTGAGACCACATATAAAAACTCATAAGATTCCTGCAATAGCCAAATTACAATTGAGTTCTGGTGCTGTCGGTATCACTTGTCAGAAAATTAGCGAGGCTGAGGCTATGATTTCTGAAGGTGGCATTGAGGACATTCTAATCACCTATAATATTTTAGGACCTGCCAAACTTTTGAGGTTACGGAAACTGGCTGATAAAGTTAACCTTTCTGTCGTAGCAGATAATAGTGAGTGTATTCGGGGCCTTTCTGAGACTTTTGCCACAGCATCTAGACCATTACCGGTCTTAGTGGAGTGTGATACTGGGTCCGAGCGGTGCGGTGTTACTTCGCCTGAGGCAGCTGCGGTGTTGGCCGCTGAAATAGGTTGTTTACCAGGTTTAACATTTAAGGGATTGATGACTTACCCGGCAGCTGGCCAAGGAAAGAAAATACAAGAGTTTTTGGAGAGTGCAAAATTCTTAATTGAAGATGCCGGGCAATCTGTTCTTGTTGTTTCTTCAGGTGGATCTCCTGATATGTGGAAAGCTGATATGGTACCGGTGGCAACAGAATATAGGATTGGAACTTATGTTTATAATGACCGTTCTTTGCAATCTCGTGGTGTATGCGGTTGGGCAGATTGCGCCTTAACCGTACTTGCGACGGTTGTGTCCGCTCCAACAAAAAATCGAGCGATAATAGATGCGGGCTCAAAGGTTTTAACAAGTGATTTGTTTGGGCTTACGGGGCACGGGCATGTATTAGGTCAACCAGATTTAAAAATTGATAATTTGTCTGAGGAACATGGGCGTATTATATCTGAATCACCAACAGGATTATTTGTGGGTCAGCGTATTAGGATCGTACCTAATCATGCCTGCGTAGTAACAAATATGCTTGATAGCGTGATTTTAGTGAGAGGAAAGAAGATATTAGGATTACAAAAAATACCTGCACGCGGGAAGGTGTGGTAATTAGAAAGAACCACACTATCATATTTTTTTTAAGCTAAGTTCTTGGAGTTAGGCACTAGCGAGGGCTTCCTCTTTGTAAAAGCGCATCTCTTTGATCGGGAGGTGAATAAGAGCGGCAAAAACTGCCAATAAAGCATCTATGACCCAGACGGTTGTGTAATCTCCCGAAATTTTAAAGAAATATCCGCCCAGGTATGCTCCTAAAAAGGCACCGATTTGATGTGAAAATAGTGTTAGGCCAAATAATGTGGCCATGAATTTAGGACCAAACATCTTAGCCACCAATGCGGCCGTCGGTGGAACAGTTGACAGATAAGTAAACCCCAAAGCAGCTGAAAAAAGTAAAATGGAGAAACTATCTTTTGGACTAACCAAGAATAAAATGACTATCACAGCTCTAGAGGCATAAATGTACGATAAAAATATTTTCATACTTCTTTTTGAAATGTACCAACCAGCAAATAGACTTCCTAAGATATTAAAAAATCCAATGATTGCTAAAGACCACCCGGATACAGATGGCGGCAAACCGCAAACACTCCTGGCATGTGAGTTATAACAAATGCGACATGAAAACCGCAAACAAAAAACCCTAATAGTAAGAATATGTAACTTGGAGTTTTAAAAGCCAGCGTAAGCGTTTCTAGCAAAGTTAAAGAGGGTAAAGGGCTTTTTTTCTGTTTTGCTTCCGGTAGAGATCGGAGAGTCCAGCAAAATGGTAAGATAAGTATTAGTAGAATACAAAGGGCGTATATGCTTACCTGCCAACCATATGTTACTATTATTAATGCTGCTAGCGGCGCAAACACAAATTGCCCGATTGATCCTCCCGCGTTAATAAAACCGAAAGCCAAACCTGCTTTTTCTGGTGGAAGAAGCTTATTTACTGCTGACATAACAACCGGCATTCCGGCAATACCAGAACCCCCTGCTGAAAGAATTCCTACTGAAAAAGTTAAGCTTAAAAGAGTATCTGATGAAGGAATTAAGGCACACCCTAAAGCAGACAGGATTATTCCAATTAATAGAGTTTTCCCGGAACCAAATCTATCGGCTATTGCCCCACCCAGAGGGGTAATAGCTCCGTTTATTAGTTGACCTAGAGCAAACGCAAAACTGATATCTAGATAATCTAATGCGTCCGATGAATTAATGCCGCTAATTGATAGTGGTATCGTTTGACGTGCACCGAATACAACAGATATAATTGCACCGGCAGCCAAGATAACAAAAATTATACTCTTCATTATAGTAACTTAACTCCAAAGCATTACTATCTAGTTTCGCTGTAACTTCGTGTATGAACTATTTCATTTACGACCAAAAGATCTTAATAAGACTAAGTTCCGA
The DNA here is from genome assembly GCA_027623875.1 of Pseudomonadota bacterium. GTDB lineage: Bacteria > Pseudomonadota > Alphaproteobacteria > Rhodobacterales > Rhodobacteraceae. Next base: position 1,315 of record JAQBUS010000187.1, on the reverse strand, counting down.
GATAGTTTGATTTACTCTCGAATTTTGGAACCCTTTGTGACATAATTAATATTAGTAATTATTCATTAAGTTTACTTTCCATATATAGAAAAAAATCCCAAATAGTACCTTCGAGATCACCGGGTGCCAATGGTCCTCCGCGAAAATATCTGGTGTTTTGAGAGATTTGTAGAGTCTCCAGTTTTTCTTTGTCCTCTTCAAAAAATTCTTTACAGAGGTTTAGATAATTGATGACCTCTGGATCACTGAGCGTATCTTTGAAACTAGTGACGCCCCAACGGACAGCAACATTCCCAGCCCCTTTTGGTCTTAGACATAAGTATAATGTATAATTTGCTGATACCGCGGCAACGAAGCTTGGGAATAAATTAAAGAGTACGGTGTTACGTTGTTCATCTTCTGTCATATCTTTATGAAAGGGACCGCGAGATGGAAAATTGGGGTCATAATATGATCTGTAGGCAGTCCAAGTTTTTTCACCGGGTACTTTTTTGCAAAGCTGTGTAGGTGTCATCGGTTGTAGTGTTTTGGGGTGAGTGGAAAATAGATGATATCCCTCCATGAAGTTCTCTGACAAATTTTTCCAGTTTGTTTTCCAGATTACCTCCTCTTCAAACAATAAATTGCGTTGTTCGTTATGGTAGTTGTTCAAAATAGTTTGTAGCTCTGGTAACTGGGGCGCCAGAGGAGGTGCATTACCATCCAGATTTACAAATATAAAGTTGCTCCAAACTTCAGTATTGAATTGAGGTAGTGAACATGTACTTGGATCAAAATTCTTAACTTTATTCATAAGTGGCGCCGTTTTGAGCGTGCCGTCTAAGTCATACGTCCAAGCGTGATATCCACAAACAAAGCTCCGCCTATTGCCTTTTCCTTGGACGACTAAATTACCTCGATGACGGCATACGTTTGAAAGAACATGTACTTTTCCATTCTCGCCACGTGATACGATAAGCTGTTCATCAACTAATTCAGTTGTAAAAAAATCTCCTGTATTTTGAATTTCTGAGACGTGACCTAAACAAACCCAATCCTTACGAAATATGCGGTCCTTTTCAAGTTCTAAAAATTCTGGAGAGGTATAAAAGCTGGGAAGCATAGATCTGGCATTGGAGGGGTCCATGACACTAAATTTTTTTAACTCTTCCAAGATATCGTTTACTGTTTCAGCCGGTGTTGGAAACATTAGAATAGCTCCTTAAGTGGTATTGGTTATTTTTTTTGTAGAGAGTAGGCATAAAGTTAGGCTCTCTTTCTCCAGGGTAATAAATTTTGGTTTTGAAAGGGGATCCCCAATTGGTAAGTTTGTTTA
>JAQBUS010000186.1 GCA_027623875.1 Pseudomonadota bacterium | reverse complement strand
AAGTAGAGTGATTGAACCAAGCCGCTGATAATTAAAGTTACAACTTTAATACTTTTATAAGAAAATATACATGTGTTTATTAATCATTAGAGTAAGAATAATATTGTAAAAGCCTTGGGAGTTTAAAATTAATTAACGAGATTTTATCTCAACTGATAATTTTTTTGAACCTAAACCTGCGATTTTTCCATAAATTGAATAAATTTTTCAAATAAATAATAGCTATCTTGAGGTCCAGGGGAGGCCTCGGGGTGGTACTGAACACCGAAAACTGGTTTATTTTCTTTTCTTATACCACAATTAGAGCCATCAAAAAGTGAGACATGTGTTTCAACAACCCCGGGTGGTAGTGACTGGCTATCTACTGCAAAACCATGGTTCATTGAGGTGATTTCAACTTTCCCTGTCTCAAGGTCTTTTACAGGATGATTGGCACCATGATGACCGTGGTTCATTTTTAAGGTTTGAGCACCCAAAGCTAAGGCTAACATTTGGTGGCCCAAGCAAATGCCAAATACTGGAAGATCTTTTTTTATTAACTCTTGGATAACAGGAACGGCATACTTTCCAGTCTCTGCGGGATCTCCTGGTCCATTAGATAAGAAAATACCATCTGGGTGGAGGGCCAATATTTCATCCACGGGAGTTGTTGCTGGTACTACGGTTACGTTACATCCAGAACTGACAAGGCTCCTTAAGATATTTCGCTTTATCCCGTAGTCAATTGCGACAACGTTATAAGGTAAGTCACTGTTTTCGCTGTAACCTTCTGGCCAGGACCACTTTCCTTCATTCCTTTGATAGGTATGTAAACAAGTAACGTTCTTTGCTAAATCGACACCAACGAGCCCTTTAAAATTTTTGGCAGATTGAATCATACTTTTGACATCAAAAACACCGTCAGGATTATATGTTAAAGTTGCATGTGGAGCCCCTTGCTCTCTAATAGCCCGCGTTAGCCGTCGAGTGTCAACGCCACCCATTCCAATGCGACCGCGTTTTTTAAGCCAGCTCCCTAGATTTTCTGTTGCCCGCCAATTTGAACTTTCAGTAGGATCCCACTTTACAATTACACCTTCAGCTACCGGATCAAGGGCCTCATCATCTTCTAAATTAACTCCTGTATTTCCAATATGAGGAAAGGTGAACGTAATAATTTGACCTGAATAAGATGGGTCTGTAATGATTTCTTGGTACCCGGTCATAGAGGTATTAAAACAAATTTCTGCCGTTGAGGTCCCCGACGCCCCGAATCCATACCCATACATTATAGTGCCGTCTGCTAGGGCAAGGCATGCTGTGGGTGGGGTGTTCATAATCACAACTCCGTAAAAAAATCTGATCGAACTTAGCATTTGCAAGATAAGAGTCAACAAATGTAAGCACTAATCGAAAGTTTTCATTTTTTTATTTAGTATTGTATAAGTTAACTATTCTTAGTAAATCATTCGTCTTTGCTTATAGTCGAGAGGGAGAATATGTCCACAGATATACGCGTGATATTATCGGATGCTTTAAAAGACGCCATGAGATCAAAGAGTGCCACTAGATTGGGAACTTTGAGACTTATAAATGCGGCAATTAAGGATCAAGATATTGCCTTAAGGGTCGAAAACAAGGAGGCGGGTAACTCCGAGGTTTTAGTCATTTTGGCAAAGATGGTTAAACAACGTCATGAGAGCGCAAAAGCTTACCAAGAAGGCGGGCGTTTAGAATTAGCGGATCAGGAGAATTTTGAGATTAAGGTAATCGAAGAATTTCTACCAAAGCAGTTGACAGCTAAAGAGGTTGAAGATGTCATAGAAAAAGCGATTTCTGTTACAAACGCAACCGGAATAAGGGACGTGGGCAGAGTTATTTCCATGCTTAAAAATGATTACTCTGGGCAAATGAATTTTGGATTAGTTGGGTCCGCTGTAAAAAATAAGCTTAGCTAACTGACATTGGGCTAGCTAAGCTTAGAATTTAATATTTTTTATTTTAAATAAATAAATGCCTTAGTGAGACGGTTCCTTATCCCATACAGATTGCTCGACAAGTATTTCAAATGTGTGTTCAGGAGGGGGGCAAGGTAAAGTCCATTCAAGGGTGTCAGCATATTCGTTCCACGGATTTGAAACGGTGACTTTTTTCCCAGCGGTTAAAGTGTAAATCATAATTCCAATAAAAAATATAAATGATGCAAAAGATAGGAACGCTCCTAAACTTGATACATAATTCCAGTAAGCAAAAGCCTCAGGGTAGTCTATATATCGCCTCGGCATGCCCTGTCTGCCCAGAAAATGTTGTGGGAAAAAAGTTATATTAGCACCGATAAACATTGTCCAAAATTGTAACTTCCCAGCCCATTCTGGGTACATTCTCCCAGACATTTTTGGAAGATAAAAATATATGCCTGCGAAAATACTAAATACGGCGCCAAGGGACATAACATAATGAAAGTGAGCAACTACATAATATGTGTCATGATAAGCTCTATCTATTCCAGCTTGAGCTAAAACAATACCTGTCACACCGCCAAGTGTGAACAGGAACAAGAAACCGAACGCCCATAACATAGGTGTTTTGAATTCAATCGATCCTCCCCACATAGTCGCGATCCAAGAGAATATTTTAATTCCTGTAGGAACGGCTATTACCATTGTAGCAAGCATGAAGTATGATTGTTGGCTAAGTGAAAGCCCTACAGTGTACATGTGGTGAGCCCAGACAACGAAACCTAAAGCACCTATTGCCACCATAGCGTATACCATAGGCAAATAGCCAAATACTGGTTTTCTTGAAAAAGTTGCAATTACGTGACTTATAATGCCAAACCCAGGTACGATAATTATGTAAACCTCTGGGTGACCAAAGAACCAAAGAAGGTGTTGATATAGTATTGGATCTCCACCACCACTTGCCTGAAAGAATGTCGTTCCAAAATTTCTATCTGTAAGAAGCATGGTTATAGCGCCTGCAAGCACTGGCAGGGATAGTAAGATTAGCCAGGCTGTCACAAAAATTGACCATGAAAACAGAGGTACCTTATGTAAGGTCATCCCCGGGGTGCGCATATTTAAGAAGGTTGTGATCATATTAATCGCACCTAAAATTGATGAAGCTCCTGACATGTGGACGGCAAATATCGCGAAATCCATAGACATTCCTGCCTCTGAGGTCGATAGAGGGGCATACAGGACCCAGCCGACGCCAGAACCAGCTTGGCCGTTTCCACCAGGCGTTAGAAGAGAAGCAACAGCTAATGAGCACCCAGCGACGTACATCCAGTATGACAAATTATTCATTCGAGGAAAGGCCATATCCGGAGCGCCAATTTGCAGCGGCATAAAGTAATTTCCGAAGCCTCCGAATAAAGCTGGAATAACTACAAAGAACATCATCAATATTCCATGACCTGTGATTAGGACGTTCCATAGATGACCGTTCGGAGTGCATTCAGATATGGTTGCCGCTGTGAGTCTAGCGCCTTCTAGGCACATGTACTGGACACCTGGCTCCATAAGTTCCAAACGCATATACATTGTAAAAATAACAGAAACCAGTCCCATTAGTCCGCCAGTAAAGAGATACAATATTCCAATATCTTTATGGTTTGTTGACATAAACCAACGAGTAAAAAAACCGCGTTTTTCGTGTTCGTCGTGACCGTGAACTACTGCATCAACCATGTTTTTTTCCTACTTAATAATTTCAAGAACTTGCTTAAAATCTGAATTAAAAGACATTAACATTCTTTTCTTAAGACTGTACTAAAGGTCTTATGTTGAAGGAGCAATAATCTAAGCCTAATTTCTGTAGGATAAAATGTCGCGCTAAGAGTAAATATTATCTTTTCGAAAATACTAACTACTACTTAAACGTCTTTTTCTTCAAATATTTTATAAAAATTTTCTTTCAATAACGCGTCCAACTCTTCCATTCTAATTGATATCCCTAAGTTGGTCAGGCTTGTCACACCGCGGTCAGAAATGCCACAGGGAACAATCCCACTGAAATGTTCGAGATTTGGATCTAGATTGATGGAAATTCCATGGTAGCTCACCCACTTTGATAAGCGGATACCAATCGCTGCTATTTTTTCTTCCGCTATGATGCCATTGCCAGTAAGCGGTTTATCTTTACGCGTCACCCAAACCCCCACTCGTCCAGGGTGAGTTTCGCCACGTATATTAAA
>JAQBUS010000185.1 GCA_027623875.1 Pseudomonadota bacterium | reverse complement strand
CGGTTCGTCTTTAGCTCTAACAGGACAAAAAAAAGCAGTCGAAGCACTTTCAAATGTTGACTTCATCGTGGATTTAACTGTCGAGGGCTTGATGCACTCAGCAGAGACCATGGGCATCTTGCAGGCCGGAGCACGAATTATGAATATCTCAAACGAGCACCCAGATATACTTTCACGCAATATGCCAGACCAACCGTTGAAAGAACGCACTCTTGCCGCCTCCCGCTTATGCCGTAAATCTAAATTAATGAAAGTAACAAGTGACGCCGGGACCAGTTTGAGTGTCAATATGACTAATAATAACACAGTTGGGGTTTGGGGTTGGACAGACAAACCTGGAACTCTTGCGCACTGGCCTGGAGGTATAGTTGTGTCGTTCCCCAAACCGGATAGTGTGAATGGTCGCTTGGTTTTTCAACCCGGTGACATGAACCTTACATTTAAAAAATACTTTGAATCAGAAGTGATTTTTACTATAAATAATGATTTTGTTACACAAATAGACGGAAATGGTAGCGATGCAAAATTAATGAAAAACTACTTTCAGGCATTTGGAGACAAAGAGTGCTACGCCACAAGTCACGTTGGTTGGGGTTTAAGTGAAACGGCCCGTTATGAAGCTCTAACAATGTATGATAAGTGCGATCTTAATGGAGCTGAGTTAAGATCTATTTCTGGGAACTTCCTCTACTCCACCGGTGCAAACGAGTTCGCGGGAAGGTTTACTGAAGGTCATTTTGATTTACCCATGATGGAGTGCACTATTACTTTGGATGACGTATGCGTCGTCAAGGCTGGTAAGCTAGTCTCGTGAAGGAAATCAAAGGTATAATCTATGAGGATCGAGGCCTCTCCGAAATTCCAATTATATGCCTGCATGGTATTGGTGGGGACACGACCAGCTTCCAACCACAGTTAGAGGATCTCAGTAGTGGCTCCCGCATAATAGCTTGGAATATGCCTGGATACGGAGGATCAACACCTCTCAATGAAGTTTCGTTTGAAACTTTAGCCCGCAAACTGCGTGACTTTATAATAGATTTAAATATACCTGCGGTTCACCTGTGCGGCCAGTCTATTGGAGGCATGCTAGCACTAGAAATGGCGTTTGTTTATCCAAAACTAATAACCTCTTTAGCGTTAATTGGCACAACTCCAGCATTTGGAGGAAAAGATGAAACATTTAAGGAGGAGTTTATCAATGCCCGCCTTAAGCCGCTAGATGAAGGAAAAACTATTAAAGAGCTTTCTGAGAGTTTTATTCGCCAAGTCGTTGGGCCACAAGTTTCTGACATCGTACTTGAGAGTGCGAAAAAATCTATGGCAGCAGTTCCCGAGAAAACCTACCGTGACATTATAAACTGCCTAGTGAAATTCAACCGTCGAGAGGATATAACAAGTCTCAAAGTACCGTGCTGTATAATCTCCGGAGAGTTTGACAGAAATGCACCGGCCAAGACGATGGCTCGGATGGCAGAAAAAATTCCAAATGCCGAGTATCATGAAATAAGGGGTGCTGGCCACCTAATTAACCTAGAGGCTGGCGACACAACAAATAAGATCTTATCTGAATTTTACAGGAGAATTGAATGACCACCGAAGATACCCCAATATTTGATGTGTCCAGCTGGGGCCTGACAGAGAAGCAATCTCAGCTTACGACTTTAGCTCGAAAATTAGGTCAAGAAAAATTCTCCCAACGAGCTGCAAAATATGATCGAGAAGCAATTTTTCCGACTGAGAACTATAAAGATTTCTTTGATAGTGGCCTAAGTGGGATTTGCATCCCGGAGAGTAGTGGGGGTTTAGGTGCTGACTTTAAAACCTACATGCTCACAGCTGCTGAAATTGGGCGTTACTGCGGCTCCACAGCGCTCACCTTTAACATGCACGTCTCATCGTGCCTATGGAGTGGTTATCTTATCGATAATTTTGAGCTCACGCCTAAACAAAGACAAGAGCACAACATAATCCGCGAAATCCACTACCGAAGAATACTTAAAGACGGCGCCATATATGCCCAACCTTTCTCAGAGGGTGGAGACGCTGCAGCAGGCTCTAAAGCTTTTGGCACTACAGCACTAAAAGTAGATGGGGGCTGGCTTGTGAATGGTAAGAAAATTTTTGCATCCCTATCAGGTCACGCGAACTATTATGGGGCTCTTTGCACAGAATTATACAAAAAAAATAACACGCCAGAAAGAGCAAATACAATGTATATTGCTGTTCCTGCTGATTCAGCTGGAGTTTCTGTAGAGGGCGACTGGGATCCCTTAGGTATGCGTGGGACTGTCTCACGAAATCTTATTTTTAAGGACGTGTTTGTACCAGAAAATGCTAAGCTAATGCCGTCGGGGATTTATTTTGAGGCAGCCAAACGTTGGCCTCATATGTTTATGACGCTAACTCCAGCCTATATGGGCTTGGCACAAGCCGCCTATGATTTTACTATAAAATACCTTCGTGGTGAGATGCCGGGAACCCCTCCCGTCAAACGGCGAATGTATCCAACCAAGCAAATAGCCGTAGCCGAAATGAAAATTACGCTCGAACAAACAAAGTCCCTCTGGTTCCAAGCAATTAGCGAGGCTGGGCCTAATCCAACCAGAGACAGCTTACTCCGGGCCTGGGCAGCGCAGTATACTGTTATGGAAAATTGCAACAAGATTGCACAGTTGGCGATCCGGACATGCGGTGGGCAGTCTATGTTAAGAAGCCTACACTTAGAACGTATTTACCGCGATAGCCGGTGCGGCTCCTTAATGCTGCCTTGGACGAGCGAGCTTTGCTTAGACATGCTAGGCAAAGGCGCACTCTATAAATCAGGCGAGAGAGACGACTAGCAAGTGGTAGTTAAACACCAAACAATAGACACTTGGGTGAAGAGACACGCGGCGCACCAACCCACAAAGCCAGCCATGCATTTCAAAGAACTTACTTGGAGTTATCAAGACTTTAGTTCTTGGATTGAGGAGTTGGCATCCGCCCTACAGAATGAATTACAGCTAAAGCGCGGCGATAGAATTGCCTATTACGGAAAAAATAGTGACACAGAAGTGGCAATATTTTTTGCCTGCGCTCGTTTAGGCTTAATAGTAGTTCCTTTAAACTGGCGCCTTAGCGCTATAGAACTAAATCACATTACAGCTGACTGTGGAGCTAAAATATTATTTCATGACGGTAAGCTTACACAACACTTACCCGCTATTCTATCAGACCTATCGGCCCAAGCTATTAGTGTGGAAAATCATTTAAAACACCTGACAGACAAAAACAAACATAAGCAAATTATTACGCATGCAGTTCGCTCTGACCCGCTATTTATTGTTTACACCTCTGGAACCACAGGCACTCCAAAGGGTGCCGTTATCACACAAGAGGCTATTTTTTGGAATGCTATTATGAGCATTCACGCACATGACTTAACCTTCACTGATCACACTCTCAATATCTTACCCCTCTTTCACATTGGCGGCATTAATATCCAAATGATGCCTAGCTTTTTTATCGGAGCTCAAATTACTCTTCACACTGGGTTTGATCCCGACGCTACGCTCAGTAGTTTGGAAAATGAGGGTATAACAACAACTGTGTGCGTTCCAACTGTTATGAAAGCCCTAAGCTCTCACCCAAAATGGGATGACTTAACGTTTCCCAAATTAAGACTCTTCAATACCGGATCAACTGACGTTCCTATAGAAATTATTGAGGCTAACCCCAGCCGTGGAGTTCCTATGATCCAAGTATACGGAGCTACCGAAACTGGCCCCATATCGGTTTATCAGACGCCTTCAGAGGCTTTTTCGACTGTCGGGTCGATAGGGAGATGCGGAATACACAGCCAAATTAAACTAATTCAAGAAAACGGAGAAGAAGCGCCACTTGGTCACCCCGGAGAAATCTGGGTTAAGGGGCCCAATAATTTTAGTTATTATTGGAACAATCAGGAGGCCACTGATGAGGCTCTGGTTGACGGCTGGTTTCGCACCGGAGACGTCGCAACACTTGATGCGGGCGGCTTATACTGGTTCAGAGGTAGGCTTAAACATATAATTATTTCTGGAGGAGAAAATATCCACCCAGCAGAGATCGAAAGACTATTAAACAAAATACCCGGAATAACAGAGAGCGCTGTCGTTGGAAGAAGCGACCCAACTTGGGGAGAAGGTCCAATTGCTGTTGTTGTTTGTAAAGACC
>JAQBUS010000184.1 GCA_027623875.1 Pseudomonadota bacterium | reverse complement strand
ATATGGGAGGAATCAGTTATGAGACATATGATATCAACTTTATTAGTGCTCTTTTTGTGTTCAGGAAATTGGGCCTCAGCTGATAACTATCAAAATGGTTTAGACGCTTACAATAAAGGCGAATACTCTCTAGCAATAACAGAATGGCTTCAGGCTGCCGAACAAGGAGTTGTTAACGCACAGTTTAACTTAGGGGTCATGTATGAGAAAGAATTAGGTGTGATTCAAGACTTTACTGAATCCATCAAATGGTATCGAAAAGCCGCAGAGCAAGGAGATACTAACTCACAATACACTATCGGTTCCAAATATGAGTTCGGTGTCGGTGTCATTCAAAATTACGAAGAAGCCGCCCGATGGTATAAGTTAGCTGCTAATCAGGGGCATCCAGCAGCCCAGAATAGTATAGGGTTTATGACAGAGTATGAGATCGGTGTTCCCAGGGATTACAAAAAAGCTGCTAATTGGTATAAACTAGCAGCACACCAAGGGTATCCTAAAGCTCAACACAATCTAGGGTTCGTTTATAGTAACGGAACCGGCGTTCCACAAAACTATATGCTGGCTCATATGTGGTTTAACATAATTGCACCTGGAAATGGTTTTATGCCTGTTGTACCCCACACTGCTGAACAGAGTGACTTAATTATATCGAAGCTAACCTTAGAAGATCTTGAGAATGCAGAAGGTCTAGCAATAATTTGTGTGTCGACAAATTATAGAGACTGTGGTGACTAACATATAGCGCATGGGTTTGGTTTAAACTTCGCCAGAAGTTCAATCATCCAATCGCGAGATACAAAATACTCAGGTTAAATAGTTCTATACGGATATTAAACCTCAAGCTCATACGGCAATTAGAGTAAAAGCTTTCAAATTACTTAGTAAATAAAACCAATCACAAGAATCAAATTTCTCATATAAGTCCTTTAAGCTCAATTGAGGGTATTACTTCCATGACTTTTACCAAACCTGTCCCTAATACAAGCTTACCTCTTCTACAATTTAACCAGCTGGCACGACTGAAACTAAAACTCTCCGCGGTAAGGCAAATACTAAATATGCTAACTATAAGAAAAAATGGAATTTCAATGCTAAACTTGATGTAATTTATTCAGGTTTTTTAAAAAAATACTTTTCTAATTTATCAAAAATAAATATATGATATCAAATTAAATGGGTTTCTATGTTAAATATAGTGTCTATATTAGGTATTGAAATCTCTAAATTTAAACTGAATGAAAACTATTTTACGGGGGAACAAAATGGACCATTACTTAAATGCATCTACCGAAACATGTGCCTGGGGATATTTTGATGCCACAAGAGCCCCAGTGTTAACAATAAATAGCGGTGATACGGTTACAATTGATAGTGTTAGTGGAGGGCCAGACGTAGTTCCATCAGATGAGTTTTACACCCCACCAGAGCTGAAAGAAATCCACGCTTTAGGACCCCCCCAAATCCCCGGCCATATTCTAACGGGACCAGTCGAAGTAAAAGGCGCACTGAAAGGCGACGTACTAGAAATCAACATTCTAGAGGTAAATTTACGCCAAGACTGGGGGTACAATTTCATTCGCCCATTATCGGGGGCTTTACCTTATGATTTTGACGAGGAAATTCACATGAACATACCCCTTGATACGAAAAAAATGGTTGCGGAGTTACCCTGGGGACTCAAATTACCATTATCACCTTTCTTCGGGGTCATGGGTGTGTCTCCACCGTCAGGTTGGGGTAGAATTTCTTCAATATCTCCTAGGGCACATGGCGGAAATATTGACAATAAGGAACTCATAGCCGGAACAACCTTATATCTACCCATTTTTAATGATGGGGCGCTATTCTCAGTCGGAGATGGTCACGGTGCCCAAGGAGATGGAGAAGTATGCGTCACCGCAATTGAGACAGCGTTACAAGGAAAATTTAAGCTTACCGTAAGAAAGGATTTAACGCTCACATATCCACAAGGTGAAACTCCAACTCATTTTATTACAATGGGCATGGACCCAGATCTTGATATCTGTTCAGAAATGGCCTTAAGGGATATGATTGAACTTATTAAGAACAAGGCTAATATATCAACAGAACAGGCCTATACTCTTTGTAGTCTAGCAGCCGATTTAAGGGTGACCCAAGTCGTTAACGGGTGCAAAGGTATCCACATGATGGTTAATAAAGACTACTTATAGAAGGACCTATATGTATTTCAACTTGGCTTTTAATAGGACACGGCTAGAACCATTCTGTTTTATAGTCAGAATACCCTTTTGGATCTGATCTACTTGCAAATTCTAGGGCGCCTTAATTTGTGGTCCGCGTTCATTCATAAAAATTTGTTGAAAGAAATATATAATAAACTTAGGGTCTGAAGCCTCTAGTATGGCAAATCATATTATTAATATGCTGTGTGACAAATTCTTAAAGAAATATTAGCTCTGCTAATTTACGTTAGCGTATAAATAATCCACTGCCGTTGCCAAAACCCGTATGCCAGAAATCAAATCTGGATCATCCGTATTTTCATCGAAACTATGGCTAATTCCTGAGATAGATGGGACAAAGAGCATAGCCGTTGGCATGAGTCTGGCAACATTTGTTGCGTCATGTAACGCTCCAGAATGCATTTTAGACCATTGAGAACCAACAGTTTTATTCGCTGCGTACTCTAAAGCTCCCATCAGATTTTTATCCATTTCCACAGGATCAAGACCTAACATAGTTCCAAAACTTACAGAAACTTCCATTTCTTTTGCGACATCAAGTGCAGCACTCCTCACAATATCATCAATTCGAAGAAGCCGATCAAGTTCTGCATCACGCCATTGCATTGAAAATGTTACCTGTCCTGGAACTATAGAAGGAGCATTAGGGTGAATAATTACTTGACCAATAGTCCAAACAGTTTGCGGAGTTACGATATTTCGGAGTCGTTGATTAAGCATATTATTAAAGAGAGATAGAGACTGAAAGGCATCTTTTCGAACCTGCATAGGTGTTGTGCCAGCATGGTTCTGCTCTCCCTGAAACGTAATTTTCATATCTCGAATACCCACGATAGAACTTACAATACCAATTTGTTGACCTTTGATATCAAGTTGTGGACCCTGCTCAATATGCATCTCGATAAACCCTTTAAATTGATCTGGGGATACAAAGTCAGCACATCTTTCACCCATTAATCCTCGAGCTTCTTTTAACGAAATTCCATTAACATCCTTAAATTGATCAGCTTCCGCTATTGAAGCATTGCCACTCCAAACAGCACTTCCGGTAGTCACTCCAAATCGACCCTCTTCATCTTGAAAGTTAACAATCGAAACTGGTGGTCCTCCCTGCTCTTTTACTGAACGCGCAATTTCTAATGCTGCCATTACACCTAGAGAACCATCCAACCAACCCCCTTCCGGTTGACTGTCTGTATGGGAACCTAGCAATATGCTATCCATAGATGCGAGACCAAAGAGGTTCCCCAAAGGATCAAAATTTACCTTTAGGCCTGCTAGCTGCATTTGTTCAGCAATCCAATCTCGGGCTGCGATATCACTTAAACTGTAAGCTGGCCGCACAACACCTTTACCAACCCCTGACTTTCCAAATTCACGCAATTTATTTAAAGAAAGTATAAATCTTTCGGCATTTATCTCAATCACAGTTGATCCACCTTACGTAATAAAAACCTTTGGAACAGTTAAAAAATATTAAATTCTACTATAACAGTAACTAAAAACATAACCATTATTAAATTTCGGAACTTGAATGATAGTATGCTGTGGTAAGCATTTTACCTTACCGTGCGCACGCCACAAATTGACCATCAAACAAAACTAGACTGTCATATTTACAACCAACATCAGAATAAACGGTCAGGTAAAAAGTCAATATTACTGCAGCTATTGCAGTAATATAAATCAGTAGTTTATTCATTGTTTAAACCTTAAAGATTGCTTCTTTCAGTAAATTTTCTCAACATATGATCAGCTTATTATAAAATTTCTTTATAGTAATATAGAGCAACATAGCAATTCTTACGACTTAATATCTGGAAAAAATTTTTAACAAAGTTTAATTCGCATTTCTGGTAATTGTATAAAGTTTAATTCGCATTTCTGGTAATTGTATAAAGAAGTAACAGAGGTCGTATCAAACTGAATTTACTACATGCTTACGGACCTAGCTTTCTAATCTCAGTTA
>JAQBUS010000183.1 GCA_027623875.1 Pseudomonadota bacterium | reverse complement strand
ACGAGAGATTCTCTAAGCTTCCAGCATAAGTAAGTGAATCAAGGTTAACGACATCATAATCGCGCTTAATAGCAGCGCGCACCAACGCGGATCCAATGAAACCTGCTCCGCCCGTAACAAGTAATTTCATATTTCAAACCTTATAAACAAATGGGCTATCAAATTCTTTAAAAAATGGTGCCCTAGAATCTTTTTCTGAAAAAATAGCGTTAGCAGTATCCATAGGCCACTTAATTGCTAGATCTGGATCATCAAATCTTACGACTCTATCACAGTCTGGAGAATAGTAATCCGAGCACTTATAAACTATTTCTGTATTACTTTCTAAGGTCACAAAACCATGCATAAAACCTACTGGTATAAATAATTGTTTCCCATTTTCAAAACTTAATTCTTGTCCAAACCATCCTCCAAAAGTTGGGCTGCCTTTTCGTATATCGACAACAACATCAAAAATTCTTCCCCTACCACACCGCACAAGCTTAACCTGAGCATGCGGCGGGTTCTGAAAATGAAGCCCCCGAAGAGTTCCAACCTTGAGTGACACCGAGTGGTTATCCTGCACAAAGTTAGTGTAAATACCTTCTTTTTCTAAAATGCGCTTATTCCAACTTTCGCTGAAGAAACCACGTTGATCCGAGATCCTCTGAGGTATCAAGCATATTACATCTGAAAAAACATTACTACTCAACATCTCAACGCCTCAACTTTATCAAAAAATACAAGCTATCCTCTCTAAGGTAGCCTATAAACTACGAATTGTAACCTTTACTTCGGCCTAACAACCCTCGGTTGTCCTTATTTTTATTTTATTCTCATATCTTTAGTTGCTCCAAACTAAACTGTGATAAAGTAGGCCTTTAATCCACATATCTGTGCCTACGTTTTTTTGAACAAAAAAATAAAACTTTGTCTAAAAGAATCCTATTTTTGTACTCTTACATGATATAAAATATTTTAGCATTATGGAGGATTTTATGAATATTATTAATGAATTTAGAAATATTGTTGGTAAGCAAAACGTTCTTACCGGAACTGATACAAATAAATATAGCTCTGATTGGACAGGGAAATACACTTTTTCTCCTATTGCTGTAATCCGGCCTAGCACTACAGAAGAAGTTAGTGAAATAGCTAAAACCTGCTATCGGAGTAATATCCCAATGGTTCCTATAGGAGGAAATACTGGGCTGGCAGGGGGCACTTTCGCGCCAGATTCCGTAATGATCTCTCTTGAGAGGCTAAACAAAATTTGTGAAATCAGGAGTGAATCCCAAATAGCCATTGTAGAGGCTGGCGTAATTCTCTCAAACCTGCACATGGCTGTCGAAGAAGCCAACTTGGCCTTTCCACTTACCTTTGGTGCTAAAGGCTCTGCTATGTTGGGAGGTATCTTATCTACCAATGCAGGAGGTTCTAACGTTGTTCGGTACGGAAATACGCGTTCCTTATGCATGGGGATAGAGGTTGTACTTCCAGATGGAAGAATTATGAATTTGATGAGCGAACTTCACAAAGATAATACCGGTTATGATCTAAAGAATTTAATTATTGGTGCAGAGGGTACGTTAGGCTTTATCACCAAAGCAGTTGTAAAATTAAAACCAAAACCTATTGCATACGCAACCGCTATGGTTGCCGTTCCAACTCTTGCAAATGCCTTAACACTTTTAAATCAACTGCAAAAAACAACTGGTAGTGGTGTTGAAGCATTCGAATACATGACAAAAAGCTATATACAGGCCCATCTAGAAAAGATCCCTAACTCTCGGCCGCCTTTTGATCAGCTATACGATGTGAACATCATGCTAGAAATTGGAACCATCATACCTGATCAAGGAAAAATTCAAAATGATGGAAATACTTTACTAACGCGAACCCTAGAAAGAACCTTATCAAATTTGATGGATACAGGCGAAGTTACGGATGCTGTAATCGCAAAATCAGATTTTCAAAGAACAGAAATGTGGGAACGGCGTGAAGCATCTGCTGAGATTACAATAACTGATGGGCCTATGATTCTAACTGATATCGCCGTACCTTTAGATAAAATCTCTAGCTTTATGGACAAAGTTGAAATTGAAATTAAAAAGGTTGATCCAGGATCGAAAAGCTTAACTGTAGGACACCTCGGCGACGGAAATCTCCACTATGCAATTTATCCAACAAAATACGATCTAGAATTATTTGATCTCCTCAATTGCGCGGTAGAGGAAGTCACCCAAGAACTCGGTGGAAGCTTTTCAGCGGAGCACGGGGTAGGCCTTTCAAAGAAGACTAGTATGAAAAGACGAAAAGATCCTATTGCAATTGAAGTTATGAGAGCAATAAAAAAAGCCTTAGATCCAAAAAATCTAATGAATCCCGGGAAAGTGCTGCCAGACATTTAAAAAGATTACTAGTTCCATACAAAAAAATCATCTGTGGCAAGTAACCGAAGACGGCGAGCCATATCTTTACCCAACAGCTCTGCGTCTTCAGTATTAGCAACCTCCGTTTCAAAAACTGAATCTGAACCATCAATTCTTAAAATTTGCGCTCTAAATAAAATTGAGTTTCCGGTTATAACCGCCAAACCAGCAATTGGTGTCTGACATGAGCCATCTAGTTCAGCAAGATAAGCCCTCTCACATGCTAACCTTATACCTGTTGCACGGTCGTGGATTGCTTCAAGTAATTCAGCAGCTAAATAATCCCCAACTCTTCGTTCAACCCCTATTACTCCCTGTGCAATTGCTGGCAACATTTCCTCTGGCTCTATTGCTCCTGCTGGAACCTGAGATAACCCAAGTCGATCCAACCCAGCCATTGCTAAAAACGTAGCATTTGCAATTCCATTTTTTAACTTCTCTATGCGTGTCTGCACATTACCTCTAAACTCAACAGTCCTTAAATCTGGTCTACAAAAAATTAATTGAGCTTTTCGCCTGATACTTGATGTTCCAACCTTTTGATCTCTTTTTAAGTCCTTTATGGAGGAACCCTGAAAAGAAACGAATGCATCTCGGAAATCTGCTTGAGCTAGAAATGTATCTATGAGCAAACCATTTGGCTGACTTGTGGGCATATCTTTCATAGAATGAACAGCAATGTCTATACCTCCAATCAATAACTCATGTTCGATTTCTTTGGTAAATAAACCCTTACCACCGAGGTCTTTTAGTGGGCGATCTATAATCAAATCTCCACGTGTACTAATTTTTACTATCTCAAAGGCTTGCTTTGGTAATTCAAAGGCATCGGCTAGACGATCACGAGTTTCCGTTGCTTGAGCTACGGCAAGTGGAGACCCGCGGGTTCCTATTCTAAGTGGTTTAGAAGGAGATGGTAATTCCATTGACTGCTTACCTTAAACTTAACAAAAATTAATCATATGTTTTTAAAAGAGACTGGAGATAGCTTCCGTAGTCCGTATTCTTGTAAATTTCAGCCTGTTGACTTAATTTCTTATCATCAATCCAACATTGATTATAAGCAATTTCCTCTAAGTTCGCCACCTGCAATCCTTGCCGTTCTTGAATAGTGCGCACAAAATTCCCAGCATCAATCAAACTACTATGCGTTCCGGTATCCAACCAGGCGCAACCTCGACCTATTTTTTCAACTCGAAGACTTCCTTCATTTAGATAAATCTCTAGTAGGGAGATAATCTCCAACTCTCCCCGGCTGGATGGTTTAATGGTTTTCGCTAGATCAGACGCACGTTCATCAACAATATAAAGACCAGTCACAGCAAAATTTGAATCAGGTACTAAGGGTTTCTCTGCAAGTGTATTTACTTTCCCGCTTTTATCAAATCCAACCACTCCATAACGGCGAGGGTCCGCCACATGATACCCGAGTATAGTCGCCCCAGAATTATTGAGATCTGCTTTCATTAACATATCCTTGAAGCCAATACCGAAGAAAATATTATCTCCAAGAATTAACATAGATGGCGCTCCATCTAAGAAATCCTCTCCTAGAATAAAGGCTTGTGCTAATCCTTCTGGTTTAGCCTGAACCGTAAATGAAAGCTCAATGCCCCACTGAGATCCGTCCTTCAAGAGGCGCTGATATTGATCCAAATCTTGTGCTGTTGTTATAATTAAAATTTCTCTAATTCCAGCGAGCATAAGAACAGATAAAGGATAATAGATCATCGGCTTATCATAAATTGGAATTAAGTGTTTAGAAACGCCAAGTGTAATCGGATAGAGACGCGATCCAGATCCACCTGCGA
>JAQBUS010000182.1 GCA_027623875.1 Pseudomonadota bacterium | reverse complement strand
TCCGATCTACAGCAGAGCAAATTAGAAATATAGCGCTGAAATCAAATCCAGATGGTTCAAAGTTACTGATCGGCGATGTGGCAACTGTTCTGGTTGGAAAGGCAGATCGAGGACGTGCATATTTTGTTGATGCTAACTCAGCAATTTCAATTTCGGTTGAGCGCTCCGAAAAAGGAGATGCAATCAAAATACAAAAAATTGTAGAGAATGTAGCGGCTGAGCTTGAAAGTATTCTACCAGCAGGCGCTTCGATTGAACTTATACGCACGAGGGCAGAGGATATTACTGGGAGATTGAATATTCTGATTGAAAACGGCTTGGTTGGCTTAGCTCTGGTAGTAATTCTATTGTTTTTATTTTTGAATGCCAGGACAGCTATTTGGGTGGCGGCGGGTGTTCCTGTGGCCATGCTTGGTGCGGTAGCTTTAATGTATGCCGCTGGGTTGACCTTCAATATGATATCTCTATTTGCATTAATTATAACCCTGGGGATAGCTGTCGATGACGCGATAGTAGTTGGAGAACATGCTGACTTTAGGGCTAGATATTTAAAGGAAGACCCGGTTACAGCTTCGGAAAATGCAGCGAAAAGGATGGCATTGCCAGTTTTTTCTGCAACTGTAACCACAGTGATAGCTTTTTTTGGACTTTCAGCAATTGGTGGGAGATTTGGCAGTCTTATATCTGACATTCCCTATACTGTAGTTGTTGTTTTGATTGTTTCATTGGTCGAATGCTTCTTAATACTTCCTAATCATATGAGCCATGCACTAGTGTCTTCGTCCAAGGAGCGATGGTATGATTGGCCAAGTCGAACTATTAATCGCGGATTTGAATTTTTTAGGGATAAAGTGTTCCGTAGGTTGATGAGATTAGTTATTGGAATGCGATACCCTGTTTTAGCATTGGCTTTATTGGTATTATCTAGCCAAACTTCTCTATTTATAACTGGTGATGTAAAATGGAGGTTTTGGAGTTCACCTGAGCAGGGATCAATTTCTGGAAATTTTGCTATGTTGGCTAGCGCTAACAAGTCAGACACCATGGAGATGGTTAGTGAAATGCAGCGGGCAACCAATGAAGTGGCATCAAGGTACGAAGAAGAATTTGGAAAAAATCCATTAGAATACGTATTGGCTCAGGTCGGTGGGGCCTCCAGAAGAGCCTTGGCAGGTCAAGAGGGTAAAGATCCGGACCTATTAGGAGCTATCGCAATCGAGCTTATAGACGCAGATTTGCGACCATATAGTTCTTATAAATTTGTGGAAGATTTACAAGAGGCTGTTCAGAGTCATCCATTGCTGGAAGTCGTAAGCTTTAGGGGTTTTAGGTCTGGCCCGGGAGGTGACTCTTTGGACATTCGATTTTTTGGAGCGGATGCTGACACGCTGAAGGCTTCCTCTGAGGCACTAAAAATTGAATTATTAAAATTTCCTGAAGTTTCTGCTGTTGAGGATAGTTTAACCTACGATAAAGAAGAGCTTATCTTGGAATTAACGCCTCAGGGGAAAGCGCTAGGGTTTTCAATAGATGAACTTGGTAAAGTGCTTCGCAATAGATTGAACGGCGTTGAAGCAGCCACTTATCCAGATGGTGTTAGGTCTGCAAAAATTAAGGTTAGTATTCCAGAGGGTGAACTGACGTCTGATTTTATTGAGGGGACTTTTCTAAAAGCGGCGGGTGGGGAATATGTTCCTTTGTCTGACATTGTAACTGTAAGTTCACGGGTCGGCTTTTCAAGTGTCAGGCGAGATAATGGTATTCTTTTAATTTCGATCACTGGAGATTTGTCTGATGATGATCCAGATGTTGCAGTTGAAATTCAAAACCAATTAATCGAAGAGATATTGCCTAAAATTGAACAGGATTATGGTGTGTCATCTGATTACGGAGGTTTATCAGAGCAAGAGGATGAATTCCTTGCTGATGCAAAAGTTGCATTAATGATGACTTTAATTGGGATATATTTAACATTAGCTTGGGTTTTTTCGAGCTGGACTCGACCAATTGTAATTATGTTAATTATTCCCTTCGGATTAATTGGAACCATTTATGGGCATAATGCTTGGGGTATACCTGTGTCTTTGTTTTCTATCGTGGGGTTAATAGGCATGACAGGTATTATTATAAACGATAGTATTGTTCTAGTAACCACAATTGACGAATATTCAGAGGAAAGAGGTTTAATTCCGGCAATTATTGACGGAAGTTGCGATAGATTAAGGCCTGTTTTATTAACAACCTTAACGACAGTTTTGGGGCTTGGGCCTCTGTTATACGAGACCTCAAGACATGCTCAATTCTTAAGACCGACAGTAGTAACATTATGCTATGGATTAGGTTTTGGAATGATTTTGGTTCTTTTTGTAGTTCCCGCATTGATAGCTGCACAAGCTGATATTAAGAGACAGGTTACTGCTCTTAGGCGATCATTTAGAAGAATGAGTCTTAGGTCCTATTTGAGGATAACAATAGTAGGGCTTGTGCTAGCAGTTTCAATCTCTTTTGTATCCACTTTGGGTTTCCGGTTTGTTTATGGTTATCTTCCAGGAATTTACTCGGAATTATTTCCCTTCTTGAACTCAGAGCCAAGCCTGTTAGCTACATTTGGGGTGTTTATGTTTATTGTGTCTATTCTTATTGTCCTTTGTTGGATATCTGCCAGTGTAATTCATGCTTTTGCTAATAGAAAATTTGGAATGACAGATATTTAAGTGATGTTAAATTTACAAACTGACCAGTATATTTTATCATCAATCTTATTAGAAATTTGAAACTGATTGAAGGTATCATTGATGGATCTTACCGGAAAACTTTTAATTGCTATGCCCGAAATGGGTGATCCCCGCTTTAGCGGGTCTGTTATATTTATTTGTTCACATTCAGAGGGTGGGGCAATGGGTTTAACTATTAATAAGCCGTCTGAAAACTATAAATTTGTAGATCTTCTAAAACAACTAAAGATAGAAGTTTCTAGCTTAACCCGAGACATCAGCGTTAATATAGGTGGTCCAGTAGAAACTGGTAGGGGGTTTGTACTTCATTCTCCCGAGTATGATACTGGTGAGGGAACTTTAAAGATTAATAAAAGTTTTGGAATGACTGCTTCATTTGATATCTTGGAGGACCTTTCCAAAGGAAATGGCCCTTCCAAGGGTATTTTGGCTCTTGGATATTCTGGGTGGTCTCCAGGACAAATTGAAGAAGAAATTTTACAAAATGGATGGCTGGTGTTTGATCCAGATGAAGAATTGGTCTTTGGTACAAGCCATGATGTTAAGTGGACAGAAGTCCTTAAATTAAATGGGATTGATCCTTTATCACTATCTCCATCGGCTGGACGGGCCTAGAGCCTAGGGGCTGCCGCTCGTGTCAAGCGATCATTTATAGCTAAGCCAATACCAAAATTTGGGATTGGAGATATTGCGATCGAACTCAGCCCTTTATTAGAGGCTATCTGGTCCATGTCGTTTAACATTGAAAATAAGTTTTGAGCAGCTTCAGATAGGTTAGATGTCTCGGATAAATTTAGTGTGGCATTAGTCGTCTTACCGAAACCAAGAAGTATTTCATCTGAAAGAGGAGATAGAGCATTTAATCTTACTGATGCCGTTGGAGCATAGTGAGATTTTAATTGCCCTGGTGCATTTATTTTTTTAATTTCGGTGTTTTGGGGAATGTTTAATTCAAAAGTTTTAGCAATATAGTCGGTTGTTATTGCTCCAGGTCTTAAAATTTCCATAGGATTAGTACTCATTATGGTGGATTCCAAACCAACAATGCATCGCCCTCCATCTAAAATTGCATCAATCTTACCTTCTAAATCCCTAAGAACTAGAGAGGCTGATGTTGGGCTAATTCTGCCAGACAAATTTGCAGACGGTGCAGCAATTGGAGTACCTGCTAATTTTAAAAGACTTAACGCGGTCTTGGAATTTGGTATACGGATAGCAACGGTATCTAAACCCGCTGTAACAAAAGTTGATATTGTAGTGTTGCGCTTTAACGGCACAACAAAGGTTATTGGCCCGGGCCAGAGTTCTCTTGCAAGTTTTAAGCTAAGAGGGTCAAATATTGCAATTTCTTGGGCTTCTTCTAGAGTTGACACGTGTACTATAAGTGGATTAAACGATGGTCTGCCCTTAGCTTCAAAAATGCGCTTTACCGAACTGTCAGAATCTGCTCTTGCGCCTAACCCATAAACAGTTTCAGTTGGAAAAGCTAC
>JAQBUS010000181.1 GCA_027623875.1 Pseudomonadota bacterium | reverse complement strand
AATCATTGCGAATACAAAACCTCGAATTACATCCCCCCCCAAAACATACAGAGAGGTTAGGGCTATAAGCGTTGTAACCGAAGTCATGAGTGTCCGTGATAAGGTTTCGTTAATAGAAAGATTTAAAATTTCACCGAGTGGTTTTTTCTTATACTTCCGTAAATTCTCTCTAACCCTATCAAACACCACGACCGTATCGTTAAGCGAATAACCAACTATTGTAAGAAGGGCAGCTATTATTGCTAAGTCAAATTTAATTTGAATAACTGAGAAGATTCCCATCGTTAAAAAGATATCATGAACCAGAGCAACAACAGCTCCAAGAGCAAATTGCCACTCAAAGCGAAGCCATATATAAAATAAAACAGCTCCTATTGCCGCAAAAATTGCCCAAATAGCAACGGTTACTAATTCACCTGAGACCTTAGGACCAACGCTCTCTACAAGTGGGAATTTAATATTCGGATCTATCGAAGACAACGCTTCTCTAACACTTGCTACAGCCTGAACAGTTATGCTTTGATCCCCATCTTGGGCCTCGATTCTCACCTGTGTAACATTCTGATCATCTCTGAAGGTTGGGTCAAACACTTCAGAGATAGATATATCCCCAAGACCGAGGGGCTCCAAAACCGCCCTATAACGAGATACATCTACGTCTAAAGAAGACTCTGTCCTAATTGTGGTCCCACCTCGGAAATCTATGCCATAATTTAATCCCATAACAACTAAAGAAATTCCACTGAAAAAAATTAAAACTAATGAAATAATTATCCAAGACTTCCACTTCTTAAAGAAATTAAAACTTGTCTCAGATCTAACTAATTTTAGTCTCATCTCATACCTCTATCTTTTTGGGACGGGCTGTCTCAAACCACATAATTATGATTAGACGGGTAACATAAATTGCGCTAAAAACTGACGTTAAAATTCCAAGACCTAAGGTAATTGAAAATCCGCGGATTGGCCCCGACCCAATTGAGAATAAAATTACTGCTGTTATAAAAGTTGTAATATTAGCATCAAAAATAGCACTTAATGCCTTTTCATATCCAAGCTCAATTGCTCGCGCAGGACCTTTAGAAGTCTTCAGTTCTTCTCTAATTCTTTCAAAAACTAGAACGTTAGCATCAACGGCCATCCCAATTGTTAAGACAATTCCTGCTATGCCGGGAAGAGTTAAAGTAGCCCCCACTATACTCAAAAGAGCAAAAATTAAAACAACGTTAATTATCAAAGCAATATTTGCAAAAATACCAAAGAGCCCATAGCTCAAGAACATGAAAACTAAAATTAAAAGAAACGCAATAATACATGCGATCTTTCCCGCATCTATACTATCTTGCCCTAACTCCGGCCCAATTGTTCTTTCTTCCAAAAAAGTCATTCCAGCCGGTAGAGCACCAGCTCTTAAAAGAACTGAAAGTTCAGTGGATTCTTCCATAGAAAAGTTCCCACTAATTTGACCGGATCCACCCATTATAGCATCTCGAATTACTGGGGCACTAATTACCTCACTATCTAAGACTATAGCAAAAGGGGAACCTATATTATTGGAGGTAAAAATGCCGAATTTTTTTGCTCCTGGCGGATTAAACCTAAAGTTTACTGATGGCGAACCGTTCTGATCAAACCCTGGTTGAGCATCAATTAGATCTTCACCAGCAACAACAGAGGCTTTCTTCAGAACATAAAAACTTCCATCGTCATTTTTACTATATGATGGGTATAAGACATTACCCGAACCTGGGACTTCGTTAGAACTTGAAGCCCTTCTAACAACCTCCTGAAAAGTTAATCTTGCGGTTGTACCAATAAGGCTTTTTAATTCGTCTGCTGAACCAATTCCGGGAACTTGAATGAGAATTCGACGCTCGCCCTGTCGCTGTATCGTAGGCTCCCTAGTTCCAACTTCATCTACACGCCGACGAATTATCTCTAAAGACTGCTTCATTGTTCGGTCGTTCATTGCAAGTTTCTCAGATTCACTAAATTCAACAATTAATTCGTCATTAACAGACGAAACAGTTATGTCTCTAGACCCTGGTAAATTCATAGAAGAAACTGGTTGAGATACACCCAAAATTATATTTTTAGCCACCTCCAGGGCATCTTTATTGGAAATCTTAATTCTTAGCGTTCCAACTGACGTTGCCACTCTTCTTATAGTGCCCACTTTATCTCGTTCAGCCCTTAAAGCCGCCCTAACAACCGGCCAAATGGAATCCATTCTATCATCATACACCTCTTCGACATTGACCTCAGCAAGCAAATGGGCACCTCCCCGCAGATCCAACCCTAAATTGATCAATCCAGATGGAAGAAATTTTGGCCACCAAAAAGAGTTTTCCACCATTTTCTCACTACCGCTTGATAGAAGTGAAAGCTCAACGGAGTCGTTATAATTCTCAACATTTTTATAAAAAATATTTGGTGCGGCAAAAACCACCCCGATAATAACGGTAAGGAGGATTAAGACCCGCTTAATTGCTGACATCTGAAGCATAGAAGTCTACTTTGCTGGTTCAGTTTTACTTGTAACAGTAGCAACAGTTGACTTTATGACCCTAACTTTTACACCATCAGCTATTTCAACTTCTATCTCTCCGTCTTCTTTGACTTTAGCTACTTTTCCGATTATCCCACCTTGTGTAATTATGTGATCACCGCGGCGCACATTAGCTACCATATTTGCATGCTCTTTAGCTTTTTTCTGCTGTGGTCTTATTAAAAGAAAGTACATTATTGCAAAAATTAGAATAAGAGGGATGAACTGCTGAATTTGAGACATTATATATCCTTTAAGTTTACTGCTTGAAGCTTTTATTTATTGAGTTGGACACTATCGCCGTAAAGCTAAAATCGCAAGATGGCTAAGCAATGAATTTCATGGTTCAAAAGCACTTTTTTTTGAGGCATATAGAGGCATATAATAGTTTAATTATAAATTTTCGACGTTGGAGATAATAATATGCATGATATCCGCATAATAAGAGAAAATCCTTTAAAATTTGATGCAACTCTAATCCGCCGAGGTATGCAACCGCAAGCTGAACAAATTCTAAAAATAGACAGCAATAGACGGGCTAAAATAAATGCCGCTGAAGAAACAAGGGCTGAACAAAACCGATTGGCAAAAGAAATCGGGACTCTAAAAACATCCGGAAAAGAGGCAGAAGCTGAAAAACTAAGAGAACTGGTTGGTCTAAAAAAAGACCAGGCTACTAAATTAACTACAGAAGCAAAAAAAGAAGACAAAAAACTAAACACAATATTAATGAGCCTTCCACAGATGCTATTTGATTCGGTGCCAGATGGAGTCAGTGACTTAGAAAACATAGAAATCAAAAAATGGGGGGTACCTCGAGTTTTTTCTTTTAAGCCGAAAGAACATTACCAACTTCAGGCCAGTAAGTATGGTATGGATTTTGAAGCAGCTGCCCGGTTATCCGGGTCTCGTTTTGTCGTGCTAAAGGGAGGCATAGCTCAGGTAAACCGCGCTCTTGGTCAGTTTATGCTAGATCAACTTGTCACCTTAAATGGATTAATCGAAACCTGGACACCCGTAATAGTTAACGAGGACATGATGTATGGAACAGGTCAACTGCCCAAGTTTGGTGAAGACAGCTACCAAACTACTGGAGGCCAGTGGCTGATTCCCACTTCCGAAGTGACATTAACAAATTTAGTTAATGGGCTCACGGTTGAAGAAAACTCTTTACCTCTCCGATATTGTGCTCTTTCTCAGTGTTTTCGTTCAGAAGCTGGATCAGCAGGAAGGGACACTTCAGGAATGTTACGTCAACACCAATTTGAAAAAGTAGAAATGGTCTCTATAACCCATCCCCAAGAATCCCGAGCCGAACACGATCGAATGACAAAGTGTGCTGAAGAAATCTTAGAATCCCTAGAGCTTCCATATAGAACAATGGTTTTATGCGCGGGAGACGTGAGTTTTACTGCAAACAAAACCCATGACATAGAGGTTTGGCTCCCTGGTCAAAGTAAATATCGGGAAATTAGCTCAGTCTCCGTCTGTGGTGATTTTCAAGCTCGTAGAATGAATGCACGATACAAACCAGCAGATGGTGGAAAACCTGAGTTTGTCCATACTCTTAATGGCTCAGGGCTGGCTGTGGGTCGCTCATTAATCGCGATTTTGGAAAATTACCAACAAGAAGATGAATCAGTTTTAATTCCAAAAGTACTTCAAAAATATCTCCAGAACAAAACTACTCTGACTA
>JAQBUS010000180.1 GCA_027623875.1 Pseudomonadota bacterium | reverse complement strand
TTCCGTTGCCTTTTAAGATCTCTAATTTAAACGATCAACGTGATTGTTTCGCGGATTTTAGCGACGGTTTCAGAAATAAATGTCAATTTAAGATTTTAATTGAAAATTTATCTATTAATAACATTGGCTTAACGCCAAATCGCAAGACTAATGTCGAGCTAGAAGTTTCAGGTGTAGAAATTAACTTAAAGGAGTTAATTGATAATCAGTTAATTTCAGAAGCAGTCCTAACCCCATTAAAGTCACTAACAGATGACGGTATCATATTGGCAGATCTCAAACTTGGGCTTGGTTATAAAATGGCATCAGACAAAACTACTGCTGAGGTATCTTTTAAGATTTCAGAGGCTATATCAGTCTCGGCTGAAATAGGTATATCAAACTTTAAAGTTGTTGATGGTAATATTAATTTTTTATTAGAAGACCTAAAAATCTCTATTATAGATGATGGCATGAGAGAGTTTGTTAACCTACAAGTCAACAAGGCAATCGGTGTTCCTTTGTCTTCGGGAATGTTCGCTATGTTAACTATGGGCGTGGACGATGACTTAAAAGGATCTCTTGCAAGTGCCGACAACATGATTTCCATTGCGCAGTTTCTGGATGGTTCATCAAGGGAAATTATCTGTTCAAGAGATATGGAATTAAATTTCAACTCGTCTTTCCTTCAAGATTCTGGGTATCTTGATAGCCCTATTTCCATTGCAGGTATATTATGTGAGCAATTTTCTAACCAATAACTTAATTCTGGTACGTTACCTGAGTGAAAAAATTAAAATAAATAAAAAATATGAGGCCATAAAATTGTAAGCAAGAAACTCGCAGACAACATAATTTGTGCAGTTGAGCGTGGATTTGAAGATCAAGTACGTTTTACGCAAGATTTGGTTCGGCTTCCTTCCTTAAGGGGAAGAGAGCATACAGCCCAAGATTTTATTTTTGATACGTTAACAAAGCGTGGGTATCAAATGGACCGATGGGCACTAAACGTGGATGATCTAAAAGACCACCCAGGATTTTCACCTGTAAAAGTAGATTACAGCAATGCCATAAACGTAGTGGCAACACATAGACCCAAGTCGGACACCGGAAAATCTTTAATTTTAAATGGTCACATTGATGTTGTACCTGAAGGCCCACCGGATATGTGGTCTCGAGGGGCATTTGATCCAGTTATTGATGGTGACTGGATGTATGGGAGAGGCTCAGCCGATATGAAGGCCGGCTTAGCAGCTAATATTTATGCCATGGCGGCTCTTAAATCCATTGGGTACAATCCGGCCGGTAGAGTGCACCTGCAGTCTGTAACAGAAGAGGAATGTACTGGTAATGGAGCACTAGCATGCTTGATTAGAGGATATCGAGCGGATGCTGCCATAATTCCGGAGCCAAACAATGATATGCTGGTAAGGGCAAATGTGGGGGTTCTCTGGTTCCGTGTCCATGTTAAGGGTCTTCCCGTTCATGTAAGTACGGCAGGCTCAGGACAGAATGCCATTGAAGCCTGCTTTCCTTTAATAGCTTCATTAAGGAACCTCGAAGAAAGCTGGAATGTACACAAAAGTGATATGAAGTACTTTCAAGATTTGGAACACCCCATAAATTTTAACGTTGGTAAAATTAAAGGTGGAGACTGGAGCTCATCCGTTCCCGCTTGGTGCTCTTTCGATTGTCGGATTTCAATATTCCCAGGTTGGAATCCCAAGGAGAAGGCAAAGGAAATCGAAAACTGCATCCGTGAAGCCTCTAGTAAGTCCGCTTTTTTATCAAACAATCCCCCAGAGGTTGAGTGGAACGGTTTTTTTGCAGAGGGATATGTTTTACAGGAAGGTTCTGAGGCTGAACAGACGTTGGGCCGAGCTCACTTTAAAGCCTACAACAAGCCCCTTGAAAGTATTGTGATGCCGGCATATCTGGATGGCCGTGTGTTTGTCTTGTATGGTGATTGCCCATGCCTTGTTTACGGACCGTATTCAGAAAATGTTCACGGCTTTGATGAACGAGTCAGCCTTAGTTCTATAAAACGAGTGACCGGAGCGATAGCTCTTTTTATTGCAGATTGGTGCGGCTTAGAAGAAATTTAACTACATTATAAAAATCAATTAAAATGCCAACACATTGTACAAACTTATCGCATTTTAAATCCACGATTAAGTAAAAATTCTTTCATATGAGGTCTAGACTCCTTGGCCAACAATTTAGACATTACCTCACTCCAAATTACAGTTTTTGTATTTTCACTTCTACCTTGGTGATAAGAGTTAAGAGTCTCATCATATTTTTCTATTAACTCTTTTTCATTGTCTAAATTGTAGCTATTTTCTCTTACAATTGATGCCAGAGGTAGGCGCGGTTTTACTTCAGGGTTTTGATTTGGAAAACCCATACACATGCCAAAAACCGGGTATACGTGTTCAGGAAGAGCTAACAGTTCACACACTCGAGCGGGGTCATTTCTCATCGCACCAATATAGCATATCCCTAAACCAGAAGATTCAGCTGCAATACCAACATTTTGTGCTACAAGAGACGTATCAACCGTAGCAATTATGAATTGCTCGGTCATACCGCTTACCGGTTCCTTCTCATGCATATCACAGCAGGCATAAGAACGGTTTAAATCGGCGCAAAAAACAAAAAATTCCGGGGCATTTTTAATATAACTCTGTCCTCCTCCAACCTGACAAAGGCTCTCTCGTATTTTCATATCAGTAACTCTGATAATAGATAATGATTGATTGTTATTAGTTGTTGCCGCAGATTGGCCTGCAGAAAGAATATCAAAAAGTAAATTTTCAGGAATTGGTTTCTCACTATAAGACCTGATAGATCTATGGGATTTAAGTAATTCAAGAACTGTTTTCATTTTGCAACCTTATAATTAAAATTTTATGTATGTACTAAACGCCGTTTTACTGCATAGCTCTGTATTCATAATTTATTTTGACTATGCAAATTAAGTATTTCGTTCCCTATTTGGGTCTTGTAAAGTAATCACTGTTTCCACAAAAGAGTTAATGAAAGTTTTTTTTAATGATTAGCTACAAACGGAACTCAACATGATAGAAAACACCACTGCCACATATCCTTGGGAACTTTTTAATGTTTTAAAAAAAAATAACATTAAACAAATCCCTTATTTGCCCGACGCTGGTCACTCAAAAATTATAGAGATGATACACGATGACCATAGTATTACTCCCGTTGTCTTGACCACCGAAGAAGAAGGTGTTGCAGCCGTATGCGGTGCTTGGTTAGGCGGAGACAGGAGCGTCCTCCTTATGCAAAGTAGCGGAGTTGGCAATTGTATTAATATGCTATCCCTTGTTTCAAATTGCAATTTCCCTTTTGTAACGATTATTACTATGAGGGGAGAATTTGGCGAATTTAACTCATGGCAGGTTCCAATGAGTAGCGCTGTTCAAGGAACTTTAGAATTAATGGGAGTTCAGGTTCATCGGGTTGAAAAAACAGAGGAAGTTGCCCCTACAGTCGATGCGGCTCTTTATTCCGCATATTCTAGCAACCAGAGAATCGCAATTTTATTATCTCAAAAGTTAATCGGACGAAAAGAATGGTAAACATGTCTAAAAACGCCCTTAACAGGCGCAGTGTAGTTAATGAAATCTTGACCAACGATAGGGACCTGTTGGTGATTTCTGGGCTTGGATCTTCTTCATATGATGTACACGCATCTGGAGATAGTGATACTTATTTTTATCTTTGGGGGGCAATGGGTGGCGCTGCTATGATGGGGCTAGGTTTGGCTCTAGCGCAACCGGATAGGGATGTTGTTGTTATTACTGGTGATGGTGAGCAACTTATGGGGCTCGGTAGTATAGCGACTATCGGAGTGTTAAAACCTAAAAACTTATCGATTGTCGTGCTTGATAACGGACACTTTGGTGAAACTGGAATGCAAGTAAGTCATACAGGTCTTGGGGTTAATTTGGCGGAGATAGCTAAGGCTACGGGTTTTGAAAAGGTAACTGAAATTAAAACGGGTGATGAAGTCAGTGATATTTCATTACAGGTAAAAGAAAGAAACGGCCCTTTTTTTGCACTCGTAAAAATAGCTTCTGAATCTCCGGGTCGAAGCTTACCGATACTTGATGGAGTTGAATTAAAAAATAGGTTTCGAAAAGCATTAGGACATGCAACTCTTTGAAGTCAACATTTCAAACCATTGATGTATGGAGAACTTGAACTGTCTCGTATCTCAGCAATATTTATAATAATTATAGG
>JAQBUS010000179.1 GCA_027623875.1 Pseudomonadota bacterium | reverse complement strand
ATTGCAACCGTCGCAGCACTATAACCCATATCTCTTGCAAATTGCCTAAGGGCCTCTGTTGCTAATATGTTTTTCTCCAAATTTGGAGACATAAATCTAGGGTTTCCCTTTAAGAAATCTATGTCGCCTGCCTTCTTAACGTCGTGCGGATTATCCGTTAGAAGACTTCTTCCAACTGGGCTGAAAGCCACAAGGGTTGTATCCAAACTAAGACATCGCTGAACTAAACCTAATTCCGGTGACCTTGTCGCCAGAGAATACTCTGATTGCACGGCCGCTACCGGATGAACAGCACTGGCCTTCATTAAAGAGGCAGGGGATATCTCTGAAAACCCGAACTGGTTAATTTTTCCTTTCTTTATTAGAGAAACTAAGTTTTCAGTTACCTCTTCTATTTCCGCATTAGGATCTCTTCTATGTACATAAAATAATTCAACCTGCTCTAATCCTAAGCGCTGTAGAGAACAATCTAATTTAGATTCGAGATGTTTTAACGAATTATCGAAATAACGTCCCCCGTCAGGAGATCGAGCAATTCCTGCTTTTGTAGCAATTTTAAATAACGTATGACGCTCAGCTCCAAACGACTTTAGAAAACTTCCAATCCGAACCTCAGAGATCCCTGCACCATAAACATTTGATGTATCAATATGATTAATACCCAGGTCTAACGCGGTAGACAAAATTTTATGCGACTGCTGCTCATCTACTAGTCCATAGAAATCTGAAAATGACATGGCTCCAATACCAAGGACAGAAACCTGTGTCCCAACCCGTCCTAACGGCATCGTCTTCATTTTAGACTCCCTCTAAACATTAAAATTTTGGCCTCTTCAGCTTTCTGACAGCTCTTCGGTTAAGATCTCACACTTTTCCCTGACGTCGTTTATAATATTTGGCAGTAACTTTTCTGACAAAGGATTTATAACAATTGTGACACATATCGAGGCTAGAGGGAAGTTATTGCTATCTAATACAACATGAGCTATCCCCATTGATCCACTAGTTATTTCTTCGCGCGCAGTCGCTATTTTTTTACGCTTTATTTCCTGGAAGCTCTTTACAATATCTTCTTTTGTTGTACCTAGCCCTATCGCTTTAAAGTTTAAAAAATGACGCTCTACTCGTTTAAGCAGCTGGCCTCGAGGTAAATGGGCTATTATTGAACGTGATATTGCTCCCCGTGTTATAGGCATCGGCTTTCCTCTGGGATAACTCGTGATCGGCAAAGGCGTGGAGTAATCTGAAGCAACGCAAAGTAGCTTTTCACCGTACCATTTTACTAATAGAGCTGTGCAGCGATAAGTTGCTGTTAATGCCTTGAGCTGAGTTAATCCCTGTCCCACTAGTGGGTCAGACTGAGCAATCAAATAGTCCATTTCTGTTGCTCGTGGCCCTAAAGAATAGCCCGAATTACCAATTGAGCTCACTAAACCAACGTCTCTCAACGAGCGCAGATACCTATACATGGTAGGTCGAGTGTATCCCAATTTTTCGATCATTTCTTCAGCGGTCCACCGCGTAGATTTATCTGTAAATAATTCTAGGACATTTAATATTCTATCTGCACTGTTCGTACCGGTCATATTGTAAAACCCCAACTGAAAAAAGACAGAGTAAATTCGTTGATTAAAGTAATAATAGTAAAAAAGAGCACAAATTAAAAGGCTTACTTTCTCAGAAAGCGAGATTCAAGACAATAAAAACATTGGTGGATAAAAGATTCACTTTGCCTTCTTACGAAATAAGATTGAAATGTTATGTAAATTTAAAATTTTCATTATAAAATTTCTTTCGTAATTGACTAACCTTGGTGTAGGTTCAATAATTTATTATGGATTTTTCGAATCTAATAAAAAAAGTACCAATTCCTTTTGATACTAAAAGGGGAATTGAAGTGGGGGACACGTTTCCTACTGTTACTAAAAAAATAAGAGAGTTACTTACTGGTGTCGCCGGTTGTAGCCCGTACTTAAAAAGCCTAATAGAAAAAGAAAATTCTTGGCTGCTAGAGGCTTTTAGTTTTCCTGACACAGCTATTCAGCATGAATTTAAACGCTTGAATTCCTTATCCAATGAGCAGCTGAACGTTGGTTTGAGACAGGCTAAAAGAAGGATAGCTCTATGGACAGCACTTTGTGATCTATCCGGCGCCTGGACCTTAAAAATTGTAACGAACACACTTACAGAATTTGCAGACTTATCCTGTGAGTTGGCCCTTAGAGCTGCAATCCAAATAGAAGCTCGACGTGGATATCTTCCTGGAATAGATGAATTTCACTCTTCCAAACAAATCGGAATGTTTGTTTTGGCGATGGGGAAAATGGGAGCTCGCGAATTAAATTACTCTTCCGATATAGATCTAATATGCTTTTTTGATGAGACAAAATTCTCTTCTGAAGACTTTTTTGAGGCTCGAAAGGGGTTTATTCGAGTAACTCGGGCCATGACTGCAATGCTCAATGACTTGAATGAAGAAGGTTATGTTTTCCGAACTGACTTACGCCTAAGACCCAACCCATCTGTCACACCAGTCTGTACGGCTACAGATGCTGCAGAGCGCTACTATGAGAGTATAGGCAGAACTTGGGAACGGGCTGCTTACATTAAGGCAAGGGTCGCAGCGGGGGATAAAATATCTGGAAATGCCTTTTTAAAGATGTTAACGCCATTTGTATGGCGTAAATATTTGGACTTTGCAGCTATTGAAGACGCTCATGATATGCGCCTGCGAATACGCGAACACAAAAGTTTAGGTGGTCCAATTAATCTACCAGGACATAACATTAAATTGGGTCTTGGCGGGATTCGTGAAATCGAATTCTTCACCCAAACCAGGCAACTTATTGCTGGGGGCCGAGACATCAAACTCCGGGTGAGCGGCACTGTTGAGGGCCTATCGAAGCTGGCTGAACAAGGTTGGATAAAAAAAGAAACGGCCGATGAGTTAATCGAGCATTACGAATTTTATCGATCCGTCGAACATCGCTTACAGATGATTAATGACGCCCAAACTCATGATTTACCTAAATCATCAAGTGAGATGGTCAGACTCAGCTGCCTAATGTCAACAACTCGAGAAACCTTAGAAACCGATCTAAAAAGACGTTTAACTAAAGTACACGCACTTACTGAAGGTTTTTTTTCACCTACAAAAGTTAGTCAGGTAATTTCTCTCTCAGATACAGAAAAACGGGTAATTTCTAGATGGTCTAGTTATCCTGTGTTTCGATCACCTCGTGCAGAAAAGATATTCACCAGATTAAAAACAGATATTCTAAAAAAACTACGGTTTTCCGATAAATCTGGGGAAGCCTTAATATCTTTTGACCAATTTCTAGAGGGTTTACCCACAGGTGTTCAGCTTTTTTCACTGTTTGAAGCCAACCCCGATCTTGTTGATTTACTAGTTGATATTATAAGCTCATCTCCTAATCTTGCCAATCACTTAGCTAAAAACCCTCAAGTGTTTGATGCTGTGATAGGTAGCGATTTTTGGTCTGCCTGGCCCGGCATCGATATTCTGGCGGATGATTTGAATCTGCTTCTGGATCTAGAAACTGACTATGAAAAAAAATTGGAAACTGTAAGGCGGTGGAAAAAAGAATGGCACTTCAGAATAGGGGTTCATCTCCTTCGAGGCCTCTCAGACACCAACCAAGCGAGTTTGCAATATGCAGAGTTGGCAGAAGTAATTTTGCAAGTAATTTGGCCAAGAGTAATTCTAGAGTTTTCAAGCAGGCACGGTAATCCACCAGGACGTGGAGCAGTGGTATTAGGGATGGGTTCACTCGGCTCAAAAAACTTAAACCCGACTTCTGACTTAGATCTAATAATAATTTATGACGCTGATGATATTGAAAGTTCCAATGGTCGAGTCAAGCTAAACACTCGAGTTTATTACAGCAGACTTACTCAAGCATTAATCACGGCTGTTACAGCACAAATGTCACAAGGAAAGCTTTACGAACTAGATATGAGGCTTAGGCCTTCCGGAAGGAAAGGACCCGTTGCAACATCGTGGACTGCTTTTCGTGATTATCAAAGAAAAGATGCTTGGCTATGGGAGCATCTAGCCCTAACCCAATCCAGGGTGATAACGGGGCCAGAGTCACTTTCTAAGGATATAGAGAAATTTCGAATATCTCTAATGGGTAAAACCGATATAAAAGTGGGCCGGAAAGCTCTGTCAGAAATGCGAATTAGGATCTCAAAACATAATAAAACTGATGAATGGAACTTCAAGATTGGACC
>JAQBUS010000178.1 GCA_027623875.1 Pseudomonadota bacterium | reverse complement strand
TAGCTCTAATCTGGCTTATATTTCTGATACACAGAAAGCAGAAAATATCAGTGATATTGCCACAAGGACACCTTATTTTTGCTCTGGGTGCCCTCATAACACTTCAACAAAAGTTCCAGAAGGCTCACGAGCATATGCAGGAATCGGATGTCATTATATGGCTCAGTGGATGGACAGGGATACTTTAGGGTACACTCATATGGGTGGCGAGGGAGCGAACTGGATTGGAGAATCCCCTTTTTCTAAGGCGGAGCATGTTTTTCAAAATATTGGGGATGGTACCTATAACCACTCAGGAATACAGGCGATAAGAGCGGCTGTCGCTTCAAATGTAAATGTAACATATAAAATTCTCTTTAACGATGCCGTAGCTATGACAGGTGGCCAGGGTAATGATGGGGATTTATCTGCACCGAGAGTTGCGGCTGAAATTAGTGCTTTTGGTGTAAAAAAAATAGCTTTAGTGTATGATGAAAAAGAAGATATTAATTTTTCTGAATATGGTCCTGATATAGACACATATGAAAGATCAGAGCTTGACAGTGTTCAAAAGACTCTCCGAAAACACAAAGGTGTAAGTGTATTAATCTATGTTCAGACTTGCGCAGCTGAAAAACGGCGTAGAAGGAAACGTGGTAATTTTCCTGACCCTGATAAACGTGTGTTTATCAATACAGATGTCTGTGAAGGTTGTGGGGATTGTGGAGTAAAATCAAACTGTGTCTCAATAGTTCCTTTTGAAACGGAACTTGGCCGCAAAAGAGCGATAGATCAATCTTCTTGTAATAAGGACTTTAGCTGTGTCAACGGATTTTGTCCTTCTTTTGTTACTCTGGAAGGAGCAAAAGTAAGGAGCCAAGTAAAACAGGAAATTCAATTACCAAAGCTACCAGATCCTGCGATTCCAACCATTAATGGGACCCATAATGTAGTAATCACAGGAGTTGGAGGTACTGGTGTGGTAACTATCGGAGCAGTTTTGGCAATGGCTGCTCATCTTGATGGAAAGGGGGCCGGCATGATGGAGATGGCCGGTTTGGCTCAAAAGGGTGGGGCTGTTCACATCCATTGTCGATTGGCAAATAAACCAGAAAATATAAGTGCTATTAGAGTTGCTACGGGTGAGGCCCATGCCATCTTAGGTGGTGATTTAGTTGTTTCAGCTGGGATCAAGACACTTGGCTTAATGAAGGAAGGTCAAACTAAAGGAATCATAAATAGTCATGATATTGTAACGGGAGAGTTCACAAGGGACATTAACTTTACAATACCTAATGACCGTCTTCAACTTTCTTTGGAGGCGCGACTCAAAGATAATGTTAAGTTTTTTGATGCTACCAAACTGGCAAAAGCTCTTTTAGGAGACTCAATTTTTTCGAATATGATGATCTTTGGTGCAGCATGGCAGAATGGAATGATTCCATTATCTGGAGAAGCAATTTTAGAAGCTATTAAACTTAATAATGCATCTGTAGATTTAAATCTCAGAGCCTTCAATTTTGGACGATGGGCGATTTTGTTCCCTGAAGAGGCTGAAAGAAGTATGGAGTCGCCTTCCGCGAGATTACCTCAAAATCTGGATGAAAAAATTAAATTCAGAATGGATCACCTAATTAAGTATCAGTCCAGAAAGCTGGCAGAGCGTTATCTTGCCCTAGTAGAGAAGTTCGAGGATGTTGAGTTGAAAAGTGCGGTTGCTAAAGGGTACCATAAGGTCTTGTCTTACAAGGATGAGTATGAGGTGGCGAGATTACATCAGGATACTTTATCTAAAATAAGATCTGAGTTTGATGGGGATATTAAGGTCACGTATCATTTGGCCGCACCGATAATTTCAAAACTTGGTTCTGATGGAAAGCCTAAGAAAAAAGAATATGGACGCCTAATGGATAATGTATTTTTTGTTTTGAAAAATATGAAAATTCTTCGGGGGACTGTTCTCGATCCTTTCGGTTATTCATCGGAAAGGAAGATGGAAAGAGGTTTTATTGGGCAATTTGAAGCCGATATGAACTTTTTGCTAAGCTCTGAGATAAAAAATAGAGATGCTGCAATAGCTTTAGCTGAAATACCTCTTGATGTTAAGGGTTTTGGCTATGGAAAAAAATTACAAATCCGCTATGATAAAAAGAGATGAATTGATATTAGCGTTAGAACACGAAGTTTTTTCTAAAGAGGCTGCTGAATAGTTATTCTAAAATGAAAGCCTAAATTAAACCATCTTTTTGATGAGGTAGATTTGATGTTTATCCTCGAAGCTTTGTTCTAATAATTTTTGACCGGACTCTTTGCAATAGTATTCAACGTCTATCAATGCTGCTGGGTCGTCTGCAATGAGCCTTAGAACCTCCCCCATTAGCATCCCTTTGAGCTTTTTTCGTGCTTTAAGTACTGGCAAGGGACAAAGTAAACCTGATGTGTCTAGCTCTAATTTCCATGTAACTTTAGTCATTTGAAGCGATGGCCTTTTATTTGGAAGATTTCCTGTGGGTTTTTAACTGATTTTGAAAGTATTCTAAAACATACAAGCGGATAGCTGATGCAAGTCCGCACCTAGTACCACGCCTCTCATCTATTTGGGAGGCTAAAGCGTTAATGCCTATTCCACTTTCAAGACATATGTCATTGAAAGCTCTCCAGAACTCCTCCTCTAATGTCACAGAGGTGCTATGTCCTCTGAGCCTTAGTGAATGCTTTTTAGGTCGCGATACCATATTTTTTTCTACTAGTATTCGAGAGACTTAATTCTCGCAAAGTTTAATAATTGTTTATTTTTTAAGTCTTTATTTTATGGTTTTCAAGGTGATCATATTGCCGTTTTAGCTCAAACTTAATAAGCTTATTTGACGTGTTGTTCTTCATTAAATTTTCTTTTGACCGATTTTTTTTTGTTTTTAAGGTCAGTTTTTTTTTAATTTTATTGAGGTTAACTATCGTCATTTCGGACCAATCATTTTTTCAGGTCTAACAACTTGGTCGAAGGTGTCTGCGTCGACAAAGCCAAGCCTTACAGCCTCGTGTTTTAATGTAGTTCCGTTCTTGTGCGCGGTTTTAGCGACTGTGGTAGCATTGTCATAACCTATTTTTGGTGCCAATGCTGTTACAAGCATTAAGCTTTCTTCCATTAATTTTTTTATTCGTGCTTCGTCGGCTTTTATACCGACAACACAATTATCTGAGAATGCGATGGAAGCATCAGCCAAGAGTTTCATTGATTGCAATAGGTTATAGGCCATCATTGGTTTGTAAACGTTTAATTCAAAATGGCCTTGGGAGCCGGCAAATCCTATTGCCGCATCATTTCCAAAAATATGAATGCAAACCTGTGTGATCGCTTCGCATTGAGTTGGGTTGACTTTTCCTGGCATAATTGAAGATCCGGGTTCATTTTCTGGTAAAATTAGTTCTCCAAGCCCACTCCGAGGGCCAGACCCAAGAAAGCGTATGTCATTTGCAATTTTAAACACGCTTCCTGCAACAGTTCTTACGGCACTAGACAATTCTACAATTGCGTCATGGGATGCTAGTGCTTCAAATTTGTTAGGTGCTGTTTGAAAGGGTAATCCAGTGATTTCAGAAATTCGTTTTGCAACTTCAGTGTCCCAACCTTTATCTGTGCTCAAACCTGTGCCCACTGCCGTACCTCCTTGGGCAAGCTCATAGATATTTATTAAAGCTGATTTTACACGTTGTATTCCCTTATAAACTTGATGACTGTAACCAGAAAACTCTTGAGCTAAAGTCAGTGGCGTTGCATCCATTGTATGCGTTCTACCAATTTTGATGATGCCGTGGAACTCCAACACCTTAGCTTCCAGTGCTTGATGGAGTTTCGTTAGACCGGGAATTAATATTTGGTGGGCAGACGTTGCAGCCGCTACATGCATAGCGGTTGGAAACGTGTCATTTGACGATTGCCCCATGTTGCAGTGATCATTGGGATGAACAGGGTTTTTACTTCCAATTTCTCCACCCAAAATTTCAATTGCTCGGTTTGCGATTACTTCATTCGCATTCATATTTGATTGGGTCCCTGAGCCAGTTTGCCAAACTACTAGCGGAAAGTGATCATCCAATTTTCCATCTATGACTTCTGTGGCAGCAGTGATAATTGCATCGCTGATTTCTTTGTCAAGTTTACCCGTTTTTCTGTTTATTTGTGCACAGGCTTTTTTTATGACTCCTAAAGCCCGAACTATTTCTATAGGTTGTTTTTCCCAACCTATAGGGAAATTCAATATTGAGCGTTGGGTTTGTGCTCCCCAGTATTTTTTGGCTGGAACA
>JAQBUS010000177.1 GCA_027623875.1 Pseudomonadota bacterium | reverse complement strand
AAACATCCTCTGCCGACCCTAGTTTAATTTTTTCTATAAAATTTTCTTTCTTTTTCATTAGCTCTCTTCTTTATTCAAAATCTAACAAGCAAAATTTATTTCTATAAGTTAATCGTCAAACCATTCTTACAGTAATTTAAAAAAATCAAAGACAGTTATAAACAGAGAAGAAGTCCATTGCTTTTTTTTATAAGTTCTTAGCTTATGGCAATAACGCCACCCATACCAGCTGTATGGTGCTCAAGCATGTGACAGTGGAATAACCACAAACCAGGATTATCAGCAACAAATTGTAACTCAGCACGTTCATTTGGTTGCATCAGATAAGTATCACGTAAAACCCGCTTTGGCTCACCACCAAATTCATGGGATTTCACCCAAAAGTGGTGCCCATGTAAGTGCATGGCATGAGACCAAGAGGTATCATTCCACACCCTTAAATTTACTGTTTTACCCAAATCAACATCTGCCAAAAGATGGTCAGACCCACCAATAGAACCATTAAAAGCCCAAAGCTTGGAGTGTTCCATAGCAAGGTCCTGCAGTGGCCTCTCCTCACCCTCAAAAAATGCCGAAGCCAGATTACCCATAGCACCTCCCTGCATATGAATATCAATATCGATCATTTCTAAATCTGAACGAAAAGTCTTTGCCTGCAAATCGGGACGATCAGGTATATTGAGAGCACTAGTATGAGCTTTAAATGTAGCTAGGATGACTGGTGTACCAGTGCTAATTTCACTTAAACTAAAATTACTTGAATCTGTATTTATAAGAATATCAACGCGTTGAGCCGGAGCTACCATAATTTCAGAAGCCACAAAAGGCGAACATGGTTCTCCATCAAGAGCAATCACTTCAAAGTGCTTACCATCAAACTCAAAAGTCATCGAACGAGCATTTGCAGTATTGATGAGACGGATCCGAGCCAAATTTTTGGCCCTTATTGGAATAGCCGGATTCGATTGGCCGTTAATCGTAAGCCAATTTCCAAGACGCCCTTGATGCGACCAATCCATCATCGAGCCGAGACTCTCCTCATGGAATTGATAATCCTCGGTCAGTCGCCAATCATCGGCAACCAATGTAATATCTTCTACACCCGGATTAGCGTCTGGTTCCCTTACGATAAGGGGCCCATAAAGCCCGCGGGTAACTTGCTCCCATGCCTTACTATGGGCATGATACCAAAATGTACCAGCATCTCTCACTGGAAAACGATAGGTAAACTCTTCACCTGGATCAACCGGTACCTGAGTCAGGTCTGGCACACCATCCATCTCGTTTAAATTTCTAATTCCGTGCCAGTGGATGGTGGTCGGTTGATCTAGTTTATTAAAAAAATTTACAATTAGTTCGTCACCTTTTGTGACTGTCAACATCGGTCCTGGAGTAGTGCCATTGTAAAGCCAAAGATCAGTTTGCGAAGTTCCAACAGGCCCTAAAGCTCCCTTACCAATCTCTGCTACAAGCTCAAAGTGACTTTGATCCAACTGCGTCAAAGCTAAACTTGGTTTTATAGAAACCGAACCAGAAACCAAAGTGCCGGCAGCAACCCCTTGTAAAAAAGATCTACGTAACATCGATCATTCCTTTTTTCGTATTTTTATTCTAACTTTAGAAATCACACTTAAGAACTTCTTAATTCCACGCTGGAACTATCTACTTTATGTCCATGGTTCTATTGATAAGCTCTAAGTTCGTTGAAGTACAGAAGAAAACGAGTTGTTCTTTTATAGATGAACAACGCCTTATGAATATGCTATCATTTACCTAACGGGGTTTTTATAAACGCTTCAACAAGCCTCCGAACACAAGAATATCCGAATGAAGGTAAAACTAATAAAAAGATCTCACCATCTTGAAAATTTGGTTACGTATTAATCGTGATATAATTCTTGCGAGTTACTGCTTCGGTGATATTGTGCTGTGAATACCTAAAAAGGGGAAATAGCTTGGCCAATTTACCTAATATGAATGCAGAAGAAATCAACATCTTTAGTCAAATAGCTAATAGTGAGGCCGACGGCCCAGTATTAATGATTAATCTGAATAAATATGTTCCGGAAGCTGACTACCCAAAAGGCAAACTCTACAAAGACTATATGGAAGTTCTCGACACCTTGCGCGCTCAGGTTGGAGCTAGGATTTTATGGCGAACACAGGTTTTAGGTAGAGTAGTAGGCACGCAAGATATCGATGAAGCAATAGGTATTTGGTATCCAAACCATCAGGCATTTCTTGATTTAATGACGGCACCAGCATCATCCGAAAATATGCGCCTTCGATCTTTAGCCGTAAAGCATGCCGACTTACACCGATGCGCTCCAGAAGAGCCGAACATGAATTGGTAGAGGCACAAACCCATTAATTGCAGATATTACTCTTGCATGTTATTGGCCTAAAACAAAAATAAAGATTAAATTTAGTTAGCAGAACTTTTCTAATTTATTTCTATAACCTCATCTAGTTGGCGTTATAAACCCAAATGAAGGTATACATATGATACAGAAATTCGATGCCTCAGCTGCCCTGCTTTTGATTGATGTTCAAAAGGGAGTTAATGATACAGCATATTATGGTGGAGCAATTGGCGAGCGCAACAATCTTGACGCAGAAAAAAATATTCTATCTATTCTAAGTGAATGGCGAGGATCCGATCGACAAGTAGCTTTCACAAAACACAATTCAAGAGAAAAAAATTCACCGCTTAAGCTAAGCCTTGAAAGTGGTCAGCAACTCGAAGGAATGGAGCCTATGGGAGCGGATATCGTAGTTGAAAAAGACGTTAACAGCGGCTTTATCGGCACGTCTCTTGAAATCGACTTACGACGCGCTGGAATCCAACGCCTAGTTGTGGTTGGATTTTTTACAAATTTTTGCATAGAAACTACTGTCCGTATGGCTGGCAACATGGGGTTTGATACCTACCTTGTGCATGACGCTTGTGCTACCATGGATTTAGTCGGGCATGACGGTAAAAATTATAACGCCGACCTTGTCCATAATGTAGCAATTGCAAGCTTACACGGTGAGTTTTGTACCGCTATCTCTACTAAAGATGTGCTCCATCTCTGCAGTGAAAATGCAGAGTTTTTAAACCGTGTTCAAGGTAACGAATGATGTATGGGGTTTCTTCAATGACGGCACCGTTACGCAAGGTCGCCGTGATGCGGCCAGGTGAGTCGTTAAAAAATGCTGATCCAGAAATCTGGCATTATGGACCTCTTTTTAATCCCAAAAAAATCGAAGATGTTCACCGTAATTTTATTTACGCATTGGAGGCTTCTGGTGCAGAAATTTACTGGATACCCGGAAATGATAGTGGAATTGCAGATGCCGTTTTTACCTATGATGCTTCTCTAATGACACCATCAGGAGCTGTCTTGATGTCTCCAGGAAAACTCTTGAGGTCCGGCGAACAAGATCTTCATCGTAGATTCTATGAAAGTCAAAATATCCCGATTATCGGAGCCATTGAAGGTATAGCCACCGCCGACGCCGGTGACACATTATGGTTAGATGACAACACTCTTTTAGTTGGTCGTGGTTATCGCACTAATCAAGCCGGTGTCGATCAACTAAGAGCAATCATGACTAACTTAGATGTAAATGTTCATGTATTTGATCTTCCTCACTATCATGGGGCCGGCGCATGTTTGCATTTAATGTCCCTCATTAGTCTTGTGGACACTCATACCGCTTTGGTTTGTTTACGATTACTACCGGTGGGTTTGTGGGAATTGCTTAAATTCAAAGGGTTTTTAATAATCGAGGCACCATTCTCGGAATTCGAGGAGAGCAACACCCTTAGTACTAACGTATTAGCCACAAGGCCAGGAGATTGTATTATGTTGGAAAACTTACCAAAGACCCGAGAAGCGCTATCGAGTGCGGGTATTAAGGTTA
Source organism: Pseudomonadota bacterium (assembly GCA_027623875.1). Lineage (GTDB taxonomy): Bacteria > Pseudomonadota > Alphaproteobacteria > Rhodobacterales > Rhodobacteraceae. The sequence continues at coordinate 425 of JAQBUS010000177.1, read as the reverse complement.
AAGTTTTTGACGGGGCCGCACTTTGTATCGGCTGCGAAGGTGGACCCACCTGCCTAACTCGGCCGTTGCTAAGATGTTAATATTAAACAGTATAGAAGAACTCTCTCCTAAAAATCTTACCGGGGAATTTTTCTAAATCTTTATAAGGCATAAATACTATCGAAGTTTAATAGCATGAAGAGTGTTATCTAGTTTTTGAAAACTCGTATTTGATTAAGGAGACAAAAATTATGAGTCTCAAACTAACTGTTCGTATTACTTTTTGTTTATGTACGATCTAGCCACTCGTTTACGGTATTTAAAAATAGTTCCTCTTCTTCAATATAAACCCAATGCCCACTATTTTCAAATATTACCAATTCAGAGTTAGGCAATCCCTCCTGCAAGATTAGTGATTGGCTTACTGGTGTAATCCAGTCATGTCT
>JAQBUS010000176.1 GCA_027623875.1 Pseudomonadota bacterium | reverse complement strand
CATTTTCTACGTCTTTTCCTCCAACTTCTATGCTCCCAGAATTAATAGTCTCAAACCCAGCTAGGCAATTTAGAAGGGTCGACTTGCCACAACCTGAAGGGCCAACAAGAACCAGAAAACCCCCGCTCTCTAGCTCAATGTTTATATCCAAAAGGACATCAACGTTACCGAATTTTTTATTTAATCCAACTATAGATAATATCTTGTCTGTCATTTTTTAACCCTTGACTGCTCCAGCCGTTAATCCTCTTATAAAATATTTTCCTGCTAAAATATAAACTAACAGAGTTGGTAAAGCCGCAAGGATCGCTGCAGCCATATCAACGTTATACTGTTTTACACCTGTCGTTGAATTTACAATGTTATTTAAAGCAACGGTTACAGGCTGGGTTCCAGCTTGGCTAAATGAAACACCAAAAAGGAAATCATTCCATATTTGTGTAAATTGCCAAATAATCGTTACTACAAATATTGGTGCCGAAAGTGGCAAAAATATACTGTAAAAAATGCGAAAGAACCCTGCTCCATCAATTTTTGCTGCTCTAGTTATCTCATCTGAAACAGTAACAAAATAATTTCTAAAAAACAAAGTTGTAAAACCCAAACCGTATACGACATGCACCAATACTAAGCCGGAAATACTTCCAGCAACCCCCAACTTCCCTAAAACAATAGCCATAGGTAAAAGTATTACCTGAAAAGGAACAAAGCAACCAAACAACATCATTCCAAAAATCAAGTTTGCACCCCTAAATTTCCAGTGACTAAGAACATACCCATTTATGGCCCCAACCATGGTTGAAATTGCGACAGCCGGAACTGCAATAAGAAATGAATTCAGCATATAAGGCCTTAAACCTTGGCACTTTACTCCAGTACAAGCCTCAGACCACGCTATTTTCCAGGATGATAAATCAATGCCTCTAGGTAAGCTGATAAACGACCCTGTCCTTATTTCTTCAAGAGACTTTAGAGAGGTGGTTAGCATTACAAATAGTGGCATTAAGTAATATGCAGCAAACACTACAAGCACTAGGTAAATTCCTATCCGCTGTATTTTTGGAATTAAGTACTCAACAAACCCTATCGAGCCTGCGGAGGATTTCTTATTAACCATTTTTTGACCTCAACTCTGAATACAAATATGGTACTATGATAGCGACCACTGTCATTAACATCACAGTTGCAGAAGCTGCCGCTTGTCCAAGATCACCTCTTGAAAATGCCATCGCATACATAAATGTTGCTGGAAGGTCCGTTTGATATCCTGGACCTCCGCCCGTTAGTGCCACAACTAAATCAAAACTCTTTATTGCCAAATGTGACAAAACAATAACTGCCGACATAAAAACTGGCGCCATTGAGGGTAATATTATCTTGGTATAAATTCGCCTTGTAGAAATTCCGTCGACCATAGCTGCGTAAATAATTTCCTGATTAACAGAACGCAATCCCGCTAAAAAGAGAGCCATCACAAACCCCGCAGATTGCCAAACCCCCGCTATAACTATTGTATAAATTGCAAAATCAGGGTTCACTAACCAATCGAATTTAAAACTTGAAAAACCCCAAGATCTTACAAATGCTTCAATACCAGTTCCTGGATTCAAAATCCACTTCCAGGCTGTACCAGTTACGATAAAACTCAATGCCATTGGGTAAAGAAATATAGAGCGCAAAGCTCCTTCACTCCTAATTCTTTGGTCCAAGAGTATAGCAAGAAACAGCCCCAGAACTGTAGAGATAACTATAAATAAAATACCAAAAATAAAAAGGTTTTCAATTGCCGTTTCCCAGCGTGGTGATCTAGCAAGACGGCCAAATTGCAATACTCCGTTTAACTTGTACATTGGCATAATTGTAGACTTGGTGAAGGCTATATAAACTGTCCACGCCATAAAGGCGTATACAAAAATCAATACAGCTGAAAAAGATGGGGCCAGAACTAATTTTGGAATCTGTTTTTCAAATCGCGCAAACACTTTTTACCATCCACAATTAACCTGAAGACATACTGCCCTAAGTTCTAACCTAAGGCAGTATGTTATTTTTTATAGAGAATCTTTTATTGCTGCTACTAAAGCTTTTACAGCGTCTGAAGACTTCATATCAGAGTTGAAGTGATTAGTTACAACATCAGTAATTGCTCCCGCTTGTGCTCCACGTAGCGCCATACCGTGGGCATATGATGGAAGCAGGCTATCATTTCCAGAAGCAACCTCCATATCATAGGCCGATTGACGTGCACAATAATCAAACTTGTCCAAAGGTGTGCCAATACGCGCTGGAATGGAACCCTTATTTAAGTTGAATACGGTTTGAAAACTCTCTCCAACCACAAGTTTTGCAAGAAGTTTTTGTCCCGCAATCTTATCTGCACCTTTAACGGCAAACATTGCAAAACTATCAACATTATACAAATAACCTGCTCCAGGAGTTGAGGCACATAAAAAGTCTTTTCCTGGAGACTTCCCAGCAGCAGTAAACTCACCTTTTGCCCAGTCACCCATAATTTGGAATGCCGCTTCTCCATTTATTACCATAGCAGTAGCAAGGTTCCAGTCTCTACCCGAAAAGTTAGGGTCAACAAAACCACGCATAATACGCATTTGGTCAAAAACAGCTTCCATTGTATCCGAACCCAAAACTGACATATCAAGTTCTACAAAGGCTTTATGAAAAAACTCTGGACCACCAATACCTAGTGCGACGGTCTCAAACACAGTAGCGTCTTGCCAAGCCTGTCCACCATGAGCTAATGGAATTATTCCCATTCCTAAGAGTGTTTTTGCCGCTGAATTAAATTCAGCCCAGGTTGTCGGCATATCAATTCCAGCTCGTGCCAAAACATCAGCATTTGCCCAAATCCAGTCAACACGGTGAACATTAACTGGCGCAGCGCAATACTTCCCACCACACTTCATGTGATTGGCAATAGAGGCTGGCAACAAAGTGTCCCATCCCTCTGCTTTTGCAACATCATCTAAGTCTGCCAAAACACCTTGGCTATACCATTCCTGAATGGATGGGCCCTTAATCTGAGCGGCTGTCGGAGCATTTCCTGATAAAACCCGTGCGCGCAATGCTTGCATCGCTGCATCACCTCCGCCACCGGCAACTGGCATATCCTGCCAAGTCCCACCATTTGCTTCAAATTCTGCAACTAAAGCCGCAGCTGATCGCGCCTCTCCACCAGATGTCCACCAATGAAGTACCTCTGCTTCAGGCCCCGCGAAGGCAGTTCCTGCGCTTATGAAAGTTGTTACCGCAGTAACAATCCCTAAAATTTTCTGTCTCATTATTTCCTCCCATTAAATTTTAAAAAAATTAGACTCCCTCTAATTTCAAGTCTTTTAAGTAGAGCACCACAATCTTTCTGACAAATATTCAAACACCTACAAAACAAAATAAAACCTCAAATTATTACAAAAAGTTACTTTTAAAACATCTTTGTTTCACTTTGTTACAATTAGTGGCTAAATAGAGGTAGGAGAACCGAGTGCATGCTTAGAACCATTCTTGTCGTTGACGATGACTTAGAGCTATTGGATCTTTTGGCAAAATTTCTAAGGACCTCCGGTTTTTCAGTGTTTACCGCAAACTCATCCCAAACAGTATCAGAAATAATTAGTAGAAGAAGAATTGATTTAATATTGCTAGATGTAATGTTAGAGGATGAATCTGGGATTGATATTTGTCTAAAACTTCGGGAAGACAATCTGGTTCCAGTAATTTTTATCTCCGCGCTCTCTTCAAACTCTGATCGGATTCGAGGCTATGACGCCGGGGCAGATGATTATATCGTGAAGCCTTTTAACCTTGAGCTTTTATTAGTGCGGATAAAAGCAGTCATTAGCCGATCCCAAAGAGGTACTTCAATCTCACATAGGCGCAGATCAGGTACGTTTAGATTTTCAAGTTGGGAGTTTAAGGTTGAGTCCTCAAGACTTAGCACACAGAATGGTTTTGAAATTAGTTTATCAAGAAAGGAGATAGCCTTACTTTTCGCGTTTTTAAGCAATCCACTTATACCTATAACAAGAGAAGAAATTTTTAGCTATCTTTATCCCGATGGAAAAAAGGGAATTGACCTTGCTTCAAAAGACAGTCGAGCAATTGATGTTCTAGTTGGCCGGCTTAGATCTAAGATTGAACAGGACCCTAAGAATCCAAAACTGATCGTAACTGAGCATGGTATAGGATATGTTCTATCTACATCTGTCGAAAAAATTGATGTATATTAAAATACAAAAATATCAAATTTCACTACAGCAACAATGGGTATTATCTTTCATCTTGTTAATCTCCTTAACTACACTGTGTGTTGATAGCTACTATC
>JAQBUS010000175.1 GCA_027623875.1 Pseudomonadota bacterium | reverse complement strand
TTGAGCACCCATCGCGCTCACTAAAGATTCAGCTAAAATTGATGCTGGGGCAGCATTAGCGGGGAAGTAAGCAAAAAAATTAGGATGCTGCCAATGTGTCATTGCCCTTGGTACTAGACGTTTAAAGTCATTGAATACGACTTCGACACCTTCGGCTTTCTCAGGGGGTGAAGAACTTAGCTCTTTCGTAAAGTCTCCCGGTGACAAGTTTGGGCGAACAGGTTGCTCCCTTATCGTTGAATAATATGAGTCAGTCCATTTTGCGGCCTTTGTAAGCCAAAACCCTAAGTCCTTATACTTCATAGATCATACCTTACCTCTGTTAAAAATTACCTAATAGGGAGCTTGTGAGCTAGCCAGAGAAGTTTACTTTTAAGTTGACCCATTTAAAGTTAATATCTGTTAGAAGTAAATTCAAATTTGGAGGTGTCGTTTGACTAAGGAGCGTTTTTTTGAGTGGAGCGGCACAATAACGGCAATAGCTTATTGCCTTCTTGTCGCCTCTAATACGGGGGCAGAATTTATAGGATTTCTCTTACTTTTAGTGTCGTCTGCATTGATTGGAGTTTGGGCATTTATGGGTAAACATAGGGGAATTCTTTTTTTGCAATTATTCTATGCTACGGCGGGATTTATAGGAATGTTTCGTTGGTACTAATTGGTAGCTTTAATATGTTAGCCAACGCCTAAGGAGATCCAATTTCTTTTAGATTATACGGAGTGGTTTGGTATATTTCATTCACCCAGTTACCATACAAAAGGTGGGCATGACTTCGCCATCTATTGTTTGGAGTTTTACTAGGATCATCGTTTGGAAAGTAGTTTTTTGGAAATTCTGCTTTTCCGGTATCTTCTATGTCACGATGGTATTCTTCGCTCAAAGTCAAACTGTCATATTCAAGATGGTTAAATATATAAAGAGCGCGGTGAGTGCTATCCTTTACTAAGCAGGGTCCAACACTTTGACTAAGAAGTAATGTTTCTAAACCAATGGTTTTTTCGATGTCAGCTTGCTTAATTTCGGTCCATCGACTGACAGGGATAATGCAGTCGTCAGAAAAACCCCTCAGGTATGGCGAGGAGGGCTTTAAATTTGTATGACGAAAACAACCGAATGCTTTTTCATCTAACATTTGTTTGTCAATTCCATGGAAGTACTTAGTCATCGCCATACCTCCCCAGCAAACTCCTAGAGTAGAGTGTATATTGGTCTGGCTCCAATCAAAAACCTCACACAATTCTGTCCAGTAGCTTACATCGCTATATGCCAGATGCTCTATTGGAGCGCCTGTTATAATTAGCCCATCAAATTTATCATTTTTTACTTCTGCAAATGACTTATAAAACTCTTCCATGTGAGAAGCAGCAGTATTTTTTGTTTGATGTTCAGACATTCTAATTAAGCTAAATTCGATTTGCAGGGGGGTTGACCCGATGAGTCTAGCAAATTGGTTCTCCGTTTGGATTTTTTTCGGCATAAGATTTAAAAGGGCAATGCGTAAGGGTCTGATATCTTGTCGTGCAGCTAAAGCGTCGCTCATAACACTAACACCCTCACGTTTAAGAACGCTGTAAGCTGGTAGGGACTCTGGGAGAGTAATGGGCATCTAAAACTCTTTCAACTAATTATTTTTTTTGTCTAACGCTTTTGCTATGAGATATTCTAATTCTTTTGATGTATTTGCTATTTCTAAATCAGCGGCCGCAATTTTAATTCCCCAGTTTTGAGCCATTTTAGCGTACCTCGGTTGCCGATGTTTTAAAGCCTGGGCATAAATCCATCGCATAAATTGATCAGGATCCACCAAATTTGCAGAAACTTTATATAATTTTTTGTATTTTTCCCAACAATCTAGTAAAAATAAGGGCTCGTAATACATAGGCTTTGGATTCTGGTCGAACCTTCTTATTAACTCTTCGGTATGACTTTCGGAGCCTTCAATCCAAACCAAGAGGAGCTTTTGAGATAGAGAACCTAAAACGGGGTCAGAGAGGTTAAAGGGATCAACTACCTCACAAATTGAGCCACTACTGTCGCAAACAAAGTTATCGTAGCCATATAATTCCTGACTTTTCTCGATAAACTCAATTGTGTCTATGAGTGCGGCCTTTTCTGCCGCGGTGTGGAGGGCTTGGCGTCTCTGGTATTCAGTTATTTCTAGACCACCTAATGATTTATTCCCAGGTTTCCCAAGGTAAGTGGAGAGGGGTGACAGGTTTTCAAATGTGATATTTGATGATATATAAATGCTATCACTACGTAAGAGTTCAGCTAAAAATGGATCCTGCATAGCGTGATATTTAAAGTTATCAACTATATGCTCGTTCATATAACGTGTCCCAATGCGGTAATCGACTGAGTAGTGAAACCAATCCCCCGTCTCGCGGAGAAAATTTGAAGTATATGTTTTGCCAAGACCAGACATTCCAAAAAAAAGAATTTTTTTTGCTTTTGATGCTAACCAGTCTGAACCATTTTTATATAACATTCTATAAACCTCGTTTGTCGGTTCGTAGCCTTATTATGGCTAAATTCCTAGCACTTTTTGAGAAACAACCAGAACTTGATATTTACTATCATTCCCTAGATTTAAGAATAACTAATTTGAAAGATTAAAGCTAGATTATTTATGCGTGAGAGTTCATAGAAAGCTCTAACTTGTATCCGTAGTGTATTTTTAGAATTTTTTAGAATTCTTTTGTTCAGATTTTATATTTAAGAAATTTGCTATTAAAATAATACCCGCTCCAAAAAACACACTTACTTGAAAGGGTTCATAGTAAAACATAATGCCTATTGCTGTCGCCAAGGGAAGCCTGATGAAATCCATAGGGAAGACAATAATTGCTGGGGCTAATTGTAGAGCTCTAGTTATACAAAAATGTGCTGTTAAACCTGCAAAGCCAATCAAAATAACCCAAGGTGTTATATCCAGTGAAGGCAGAGAGAATTTAAAGTCATAACCAGCACAGAGTATACCAAAAACTGCCTGCATTGAAGTTAGCCAAAACATTATACATGTGATTGATTGGCTTCTTGTTAAAATTTTTGTGGCAATGCCAACTCCAGTAAAAGAAATGGCACACATGGCAGCTGCAATAATTCCTGGTCCAAATCCAATTTGATCAGGTCTTGCAACTATTAAAATTCCTAAAAAACCAATAAGTGCCGCTCCTAATCTTCGTGCGGTAAGTTTTTCTGCTAAAAAAAATGGTGCGGCTAATGCTATCCATAACGGAACAGAAAATTCAAAAGCAAATAGCTGTGGTAGAGTGATAACAGTAACAGCATAAAACCAAAGATTTTGACCAGTAAAATGTATTGTATTTCTAATAAAATGGAGACGCAGGGTTTGAGTGTTTATTTCTGAAATTGTTCCAGAAAAATATGCGCAACTCATCACGACTATAATGCCTAATATGGATCTATAAGTCATGATTTCAAAAGTGTCTAATTCAGAGGAAACCTGTCGAGCAGCTACTGCCATAGACGTAAATGAAACTACAGAGCCCATCATCCAAAGGGCGGCCTTCATTGGCTCATGTTTTTGGTCTTGCATCTGCTAACCCAACCTATGACTAAAATATGTGTATTTATTAGAGTTCTTTTAGCCCTGCAAGCTCAGTTTAAGTTCTTGCCTTCGTGTGTGTAGAACTGGTTCGGTGTATCCTGATGGTTGCTCTTTACCTAGAATGACAAGGTCACAGGCTGCCTTAAATGCACTTCCACTATAATCTTCTGACATTGCAGAATAAGCGGAATCTGATGCGTTTTGGCGATCAACGACTTTTGCCATTTTTTTCATAGCTTTCAGGACAGTGTCCTTAGAAACTATTCCATGATGAATCCAGTTTGCCAGTGCCTGTGCGGAAATTCTGCAAGTGGCTCGATCTTCCATTAAGCCAACATCATGAACGTTGGGAACCTTAGAGCATCCGATACCTTGATCAACCCATCGGACGACATAACCCAGTATACCTTGACAGTTATTTTCCACTTCTTCATTGATTTGATCTGGAGACCAGTTTTCACCTCTATGAGTAGGGATAGTTAATAAATCGCTTAAGCTTCCTGCTTTAGGTGTTTTTAATAGGGTGTCTTGTACTTCCACTACGTTAACTAAGTGATAATGCATAGAGTGTAGTGTTGCGGCAGTTGGACTCGGCACCCACGCACAATTAGCTCCCGCTAAAGGGTGATAAATTTTTTGTTCCAACATGTCTTTCATTAAATCTGGCATCGCCCACATACCTTTTCCTATTTGGGCGCGTCCTTTGAGACCGCAGGATAAGCCTATATTAACGTTTCGATTTTCATAGGAGTTTATCCTCGGAGTGTTTTT
>JAQBUS010000174.1 GCA_027623875.1 Pseudomonadota bacterium | reverse complement strand
AGAAATTGGAAGATTACGTGTTTCAGAATCATTTCCTATTTGAGCGACCATGTTTAGAGCTATGGGCTTTACTGCCGGTCCACAATAGCCACCGTGACTTCCCTTACCGTCGATTGATGGCTCAGGAGACATAGTGTCTAAATTAACCGAAATTATTGAACTAATGGTATTAATCAAACTAACTGCGTCGGCTCCTCCTCTTAACGCTGCCCTAGCGGGATACCTAACATCAGTAATATTTGGCGTTAATTTAACTATTACTGGCATTCGTGTAATTTGTTTACACCATCGGGTCACCATCTCAATATATTCAGGGACCTGTCCAACCGCAGCCCCCATTCCCCTTTCGGACATTCCATGCGGACACCCAAAATTAAGCTCGATACCATCGGCACCGGTTGCCTCAACTCTAGGTAAAATAGCTTTCCACGCAGCTTCCTCACACGGAACCATAATACTAACTATCATTGCTCTATCTGGAAAATCGCGCTTTACTGCCTTTATCTCTTGAAGATTTACTTCCAATGCCCGATCTGTAATTAACTCAATGTTATTAAGACCAAGCAGTCGTCTATCAGCTCCATATAGAACTCCATATCTTGGCCCACCAACATTAACTATGGGTGGTCCATCTTCACCTAGTGTTTTCCAAACAACCCCCCCCCAACCTGCTTCAAAAGCTCGGCGAACGTTATATTCCTTATCCGTTGGAGGTGCCGAAGCCAACCAAAATGGATTCGGTGATTTAATTCCTAAAAACTCTGTTGATAGATTAGCCATGTTTTTTTATCCTATAAAACTTTGATTTATATCTTCAGCTGCATCTCTTCCCTGAGCCACGGCCGTAACAGTAAGATCGTCCCCACCTTCGGTGCAATCTCCGCCTGCCCAAACTCCCTCTAATGATGTTCGTCCCATTTCCGAAACCTGAACTTTATTATTTCGTAAGTTGAGCTCTAATCCACTTAAAACAAGTTTTTGACCAATAGCGCTAAAAACTTGATCAGCGGCAACCCGGGTTCTTTCTGCTAATGGCACCAAACCATCCGAAGTTTCCTCGGTGCCCTCAAACTCTACCTCAGTCAATTTTGTCGCGACACCATGGATTTTTACTGGTTGAAGATTATAGCGTATAACTACTCCTTTTGAAGTTGCTAAATCTTGTTCATACAAAGAGGCGCCCATTTTTTCTTTAGCCCGCCTATAAGCCACAGTAACAATTTCAGCACCTAGAAGTTTAGCCTGAACAGCTGCATCAATAGCTGTCATTCCACCTCCAATTACTAATACATTTCTACCAATCGGAAGCTTAGTAAGGTCTTTTGACTGTCTTAACTCCGAAATAAAATTCACGGCGTCTGAGACCTGATCCATATCAAAGCCATCTGTCTTAAGGTTGTTGACTGCAGCCAACCCGATACCTAGAAAGACTGCGTCATACTCAGCCATTAGGGAGCTTAACTCAAGATTTTTTCCAAGTTTGTACCCGAATTTAAGCTCAATACCACCTATTTTTAATAACCACTCCACTTCCTTCGCAGCAAATTGATCTGTGCTTTTATAAGCAGCAATACCGAATTCATTTAGACCTCCTGCCTTACTCTTGTAATCGAACATTGTTATCTCATGACCGTACATTGCAAGCCTATGGGCGCAGGCAAGACCTGCAGGACCTGCTCCAATAATCGCGACGGTTTTTCCAGACTTGTTAGACCTAACAAAGGGATGGATATCAGCCTCCATCAGGCTATCTGTTGCAAACCTTTGTAATCGACCTATTTCAACCGGCTTCCCCTCAGCTAACTCTCTTACACATGCCTGCTCACAGAGTGTCTCGGTTGGGCACACTCTAGCACACATTCCACCTAATATATTTTGTTCAAATATAGTCTTTGCAGCAGCATTGGGGGTTCCAGTTTGTATTTGACGAATAAATAATGGGATGTCAATTTCGGTTGGGCATGCGGTAATGCATGGAGCATCATAACAAAAATAACACCTATCTGCGGCTACTGCGGCCTCATGAGAATTAAGAGGCGAGTGTAAGTCCTCGAAGTTCCCCAAGACCTTCTCTGAAGAAATTCTTCCCGCTAAAACTCCCGGAGACGTTATGCTAATAGACATAAATATTTCACTTTCATTTTCACATTTGTTACATTTGTTACATTTTTTATGACACAATTATAAATTTTGATCAAATGGTAAATTTTAAGCTTAAAAAACACTAAATTTTTAACTTGTTTGCTGTCTTAATTTTTTTTAAATACTATAAATCTCAGTTGAATAAAAAAAGCCACAAGGGACCCTATTCCCATTGCTAAAATTGCATATGACCAAGCTTCAATTTTAAGTTCACCTCCAGAAACATCAAGAACGTACCCAATCACCGGGGCTCCAATTGCCCCACCGGTAAAACCAATCATGGAATGAACTGCTAGAAGCGCACCCCTATCATGAGATTCGGACTCAGAAACTGTACCAGCTGTTAACCCTCCCGAGTCAAACATAATTGCTACATTATACACGCATAAAAGACCCATTGATAACCAAAGAGGCCCACCCAACATGATTGCAGACGAAACAGCTAATAAGACCGTAAATCCGGCAATTAGTGTAAGTGCCCTATGTCTACCTATAGTAAGACATAATTTGGCTCCTGTTGTCGATGCAATCAATCCTAACACTGTTAAAAAACCAAATAAGGAAGCAATATTTGCTACTGATAAGGAAGAGTTTGACTCGCTTCCTAAAAACACAAAAAGAGCAAAGCTCCATGAGCGAAATGCAAAGAGCTCATAGGTATGAGCCGAATAAGCCAATATATAGCTCATCGCCTTAGGCTTTCTAAAAGCAGGCCTCAAATCCAAGGGATGCCTTTTAGCTCTCAAGTTCGATGACTTAACTATAGACTTGGGTTCAACAAACAACAAAACAATTACCCCGGCCACTAACGCTCCTAAGGCCCCCAATAAAGCAGCCGATTGATAACTAGAGTAAGTAAGCATAAATCCCATTATAGAAAAGGATAGGCCTGTTCCCAAGCCAAAGCTTGATGTGTACCAAGGAACTGCACGAATTCGAAAGCTATCATCAAGGCGCGCATTAAGAATTTGCAATCCTGGCATGTAAGTTCCTGCTAAACCAGCGCCAACAAAAGCCCAAGTTATAGAGGCAGACCAAAAATCATGGGCTAGAAAAGCAAAGCCGATACACCCGAAAAAACTAGAAGCGCACCCAATTAAAAATATTAACTTTGAATCGATCGCATCAGTTAAACCAACCAATATTGGTGTTGCTATTACATAACCACAGAAATAAATTCCGCTTATCCACCCAATCTCTGTATTTGTTAAACCCCAAACATCTCTTAACTGTATTAGAAAAACGGGCCACATAGCTATTCCAATCATGGAAAGCATACAACAAATACAAACGATTGATAAAAGCAGATAAGGGCGAGATCCTGACATCGTATACCATAAGATATTGAACTAAACTTAGTTTAACCTAATCTTATTTGATCCAATGGTGCAATATTATATATCTTTTGCGATTATTTAAAAATATTTCGATATGCTTAAAACAAGTTACTGAAAACTTATAAATTAAGCACTAGAGTGGTTAATTTAACCACCTAGAAACAAGCGTCCAACATCAGGGTTCTTTAACAGGTTATCTCCAGTATCTGCTATTGCTGTTTCTCCAGAAACTAAGACGTACCCAATATCGGCGTAGGCCAGTCCCTTTTTGGCATTTTGTTCGACCATAATAATAGTCTTGCCATCTTTCCTTTGAAGATCTTCCAAAATTTCAAAAACCATATCGATAAAACGTGGTTCTAACCCGATAGAAGGCTCATCAACTAACAAAATTTCTGGCTGCATCACAAGTGCCCGGGAAATCTCCAATAGACGACGTTCTCCCCCGGACAGGACTCCCGCAGGCTTATCCCGTCTATCGGCAAGACGCTTATATTTATCAAAAACCATTTCGGCAGCCTGCTTTGCTTCAGCCGGGCGGTCTTTTAGGAATCCACCCATGAGCAAATTTTCTTCAACGGTCATTTGTGGGAAAACAGATTTATCCTGAAGTATATAAGCTATTCCGGCCTTTGATAATTTTTGTGAGGGAGTTAAGGATGTTACGTCCAAGCCATCCACCACAATTGATCCAGAAAAAATATTAGTAAATCCAAATATAGAATGAAGTACTGTAGACTTCCCCGCACCATTTGGACCAATCAAACATAAAGATTGCCCTTTACCAATCTGCAAATTGAATTCGTGCAGAATTTCCATTTTTCCATAACCAGCACGAAGATTGTTAATCGTTAAAAATGGAACATG
>JAQBUS010000173.1 GCA_027623875.1 Pseudomonadota bacterium | reverse complement strand
CAAATCATTTAAGAAAATCTCTGAGATTGGACCCAGTAAAAATATCTTTGTTAAATGAGTTTGCACGGCCTTTACCAACAGAGATAAGTAAACTGGCTTTTTTAATAAAAAATTTAATTATAAAACACGATGGTTTAGGGCCTCTTGATAAGGCGATTTCTTCGGCTGGAGGTGTGAAATCGGAATCTTTTGATTCGGGTTTAATGTTAAAATCTATGCCAGGAGTATTTGTTGCTGGAGAAATGTTAAACTGGGATGCGCCAACAGGAGGATATCTTATAAATACCTGCCTAGCTACGGGTAGGTTGGCTGGAAAAAGGGCAGCAGAATGGGCTGAGCTTAATACTGCTCCAGCAGCCTTGTAGGCAGTCTTCGGCTCGTTTGTTCTAAGTAATCTTTTAACTGCTGTTCTTTGGTTTCACAGTTAGCAGAAATTGCCCAGTCTAGGCACAGGGTAAAATAATATTAGGTACAGTAAATTTTTTCCTGTTAGAAATGGTCTTCAATCGAGCCGTACGATAAATTTGTCTTCAAATATTTAGTGTGGTTTTTTTGAAAGAATACAAAGAGATTATAGTTAGACTTTTAATAACATTGAAAGCCGAATTACTGCTCTCTCTGTGTGAGCTTTTTTAGGAATATTTGTTGTGGTCCGCAGATCCAAGTCGAGATCAGTTAATAAACTAATTGCGGTGGTTAGTTTTTTTGGAGACCAAGCATTTACCTGCCTTACCATGATGTTGACCCTTTTAAACGAAATAGGGGGCCGTAGCTTTTTCACTCCGGCTTCTGGCCCGCTGGGATCGGAAGCCACAAGATATAGTTTTCTAAAATGTTGGTTCATCGCAGTACATAATCTGATTAAGTTTATGCCTTGGGATTCTAACTTAGCCAAGATGGGTCCAACCAATGAAGATTTACCGCTTGCAACAATATCAATGGCATCTTGGATGCTGGATTCGATTGTAAAAGGTGCACACTTTTTAACATCTCTATAATTTAGTGGTGATAAGTCCTCTTGTTTAAATAGGCTTATTTTAAGAAGGGTTTGAGAAAACTCAATAGCATTTAGTGATCTACCCAACGTCATAATTTCTTCAAGGGCATCTGGCTCGACACTAGAAAACTTATACTTGTTTAGCTCAGCTCGTAATTCATGTTCTGTGGGAGGATTGTCATAAAGAGCTGCCACTTGCACCTTATTACTTAATTCACAAAGTTTACGGAGCGTTGATCTGGGAGTAAGGTGCTGCGCAGTTATTACAAAATAACTATCATCCGGTTGCCATTCAGTTATTCCTACTTCCAAAGCTTTCGTTATGCTATCCGTAGCATCATCGATCACAATGCATCTTTTCCCAGGAAAAAAAGCCTGAAGTTTAATGCTGTTGCTTAAAAGAGTGGTATCGCGCCTTAAGTCGGGAGTGTTAAGTGTGGACAGCCGCATTTCCTCTAGGCCCGATGGGCCAACAATAGCATCAATAAAATCTTGTTTTTTCTTGGAAACCTGAATTTCATCCACACCGTATATAAGCAGCCCGGCCATTGAAAAATTAGGCTGTAGACAGTAACTATTTGTATTTTTTGATGCTAACTTCATTTCTTAAAGTTAAAGTTCATGATAATTGACGATGTTATTTTGTTAGCCAATGCCCTCATGAGGCGCTCTTGTGCAGCTCTAGCTGCAGTCTCTGTGGCCAGTGTTTGAGATGAGGCAGAATATGAAGTAAATGTCGAAACCTCATCTTCTAACAAAATTTCCCCGGTTTCAATACTCCGAAGGTTAAATGAGGCAGTGCCCATTAAGTTGTATCTAGAGATATTACCAAAGCCTCCAAGTCCTTTTGAGCTTTGGGCTAAAGACACACCTAATTTATAGGTTGGAGAGTTGGATCTATTAAAATTTTCTTCTAATTTAGAAATTAACTTATAGGTATTTCTATCGGCAGGAATATCAAATTCTATGTTGCCCCTTAGTTCTTTTGCCACTCCATTACTCATGAATGCTGGTTTAAAAGAGCAACCCGTTACAGAAGCCAAAATAAGAATGAGGATTAAGTGCTTAGATAACCACATTGATGATACGACCCGGGATATAAATTACTTTTTTTGGAAGTGTTTGCCCTAAAACCTTAAGGACAGCATGCTCGGATAATGCGAGCCTTTCAACCTCTTCTTTTGTTAAGTCCTTTGATATTTTAATTTCGGCTTTTCTTTTGCCATTTATTTGAATGGGAATCGTCAGAATTTCTTCAGTAAATAATGCCTCATTTGCTTTTGGCCATGGTGCTAATGCAATCAAACCGCTTCCGCCTAAGTGACTCCAGATTTCTTCAGCTAGATGAGGTGCCATAGGAGAAATTAACTGTGCCAGTACTTTTAAGGCGCGTTTCTTAGTGTCTGACCCACATGCTGATTTACTAATCGTATTAAAGAATTCGTAAGTACTGGCGATAGCTTTATTAAAAGCAAAACCTTCAATGCCCTCGGTTACTCCCTTAATAGCTTTTGCCGTTGCTTTATCTAGCTCTGTGCTGAAACCACCACCACTCTCTAATTCCGATACCAGACGCCAAACCCGTCCAAGAAATTTCCAAGCTGCATCGGCACCTGAAGATGTCCACTCTACATCTCTTTCGGGCGGAGAGTCTGATAAAACAAACCAGCGAGCTGTGTCGGCACCGAATTCACCAATAATATCTTCCGGATCCACTACATTTTTTTTGGATTTAGACATCTTGGCTGAAGATAAAGTCTCGATTTCCTCTCCTGTGCTTTTTAAAACCTTTTTCTCACCACCCACTTCTTCAGGGAGATGGTAAATTGCTCGGCCATTTTGATCGCGAGTTTGATATATAGCGTGAGTTACCATGCCTTGAGTAAATAAGGCATTAAAAGGCTCAACTGCTGTTTTTGGTAAGTGGCCAGTTTTATGCATCGCTCGTGCGAAAAAGCGAGAGTATAGAAGATGTAAGATTGCGTGCTCAACCCCACCAATGTACTGATCGACATTCATCCAATAAGAAGCATCTTCAAGGTTGGTAGGGGTTTTAGAGTTTGGTGATGTAAACCTTGCATAGTACCAAGAGGAATCGACAAACGTATCCATGGTGTCTGTTTCTCTTTTTGCAGGTTTGCCACAGTTTGGGCAAGAACAGTTTCTCCAGCCTGAGTGGCGATCAAGGGGGTTTCCCGGAATATCAAAATTGACGTCTTTGGGAAGTTTAATAGGTAGATTTTCTTTTTTTTCTGGCACCACACCGCATAGATCGCAATGAACAACGGGAATGGGGCAACCCCAGTATCTCTGTCTGGATAGGCCCCAGTCCCTCAGG
Source organism: Pseudomonadota bacterium (assembly GCA_027623875.1). GTDB lineage: Bacteria > Pseudomonadota > Alphaproteobacteria > Rhodobacterales > Rhodobacteraceae. Next base: position 1,011 of record JAQBUS010000173.1, on the reverse strand, counting down.
CGGTACTGAGTAACGCCTTGTCCCCAGAGTTGAGATTCAGCAAAATCAATTGTTATATCAATTGCTTCTTGCCCTGTTGCTTCATCTATTCCTGCAAAATGGTTAATCCATTTTACACGCTCTGTTTTAGGGGGAACAAATGCCTCTAATTGTACAGAAGTTGGATTTTCAAGTGATACAAAAGTATCAATAACTGGCAGTTTATATTTGAAACAAAACTCTAAATCGCGTTGATCATGGGCTGGACAACCAAAAATTGCACCTGTTCCATAATCGATTAAAATAAAGTTGGCGATCCAAACAGGAAGCTCCCAGTTCTCATTAAGAGGATGCTTGACCCTTAGCCCTGTATCAAAACCTTTCTTTTCGGCTCTTTCCAAGGTTTCTTCGGATGTACTGGTCTTTCTGATGTCTGCATTAAAGGCGGCAAGATTTGGATTTTCTAGTTCCAGTTGTTTGGCCAACGGGTGATCTGCTGATATTCCTACAAATGAGGCTCCCATAAGTGTGTCGGGCCTGGTAGTATAGACTTCAATATCTTTGATGTTATTTTTGGGAGTCGTTAGAGAAAATTTAAATTTTAAGCCACGTGATTTTCCAATCCAGTTAGATTGCATAATCCTTACTTTTTCGGGCCAGTTTGGCATATTTTCTAATGCGTCTAAAAGCTCGTCGGAATATTCTGATATTTTAAAAAACCATTGTGTGAGTTCTTTGCGTTCGACCGCAGCTCCTGAGCGCCAGCCTTTCCCATCAATTACCTGCTCATTTGCTAAAACTGTCATATCAGCGGGATCCCAGTTAACAGTAGCGTTTTTTCTGTATACAAGGTTTGCATCTAGCATGTCTAAAAATAGGGCTTGCTGTTGGCCGTAATATTCTGGATCGCAGGTTGCGAACTCTCTAGACCAATCGATTGAGAGGCCAATTGGTTTCATTTGATCGCGCATGTCTGAGATATTTGAATAGGTCCAGTCACTGGGATTCGCACCTATTGCAATAGCTGCATTT
>JAQBUS010000172.1 GCA_027623875.1 Pseudomonadota bacterium | reverse complement strand
TATTCCTTGTCATGAGGATGTCTCATTAATTGAAAAATTTATTAAGCAATGTTGCAAAATCACTTGGAGCAATTTGGTTCGCGTCACCACTAGCAGTCGATTAAATGGACGTGCACCTGAAGGTTTATCGTACTTTTTAAAACATTTATAAAATTGACCTAATTCGAGAGAGAAAGTTAATCCACAGCTTTAGCGGGTGACATATATTATTCAGCTTTATAAATGAGCTATTTAATTCTGTCATCTTTACAAAATTTAAGTAAATTCATATCTTTGCCTAATTAAATTGAAAAGCTAAGAAGAAAAAGTGTTAAAAATAAATGCTTTAATTTTATTTGGATAAGTAATAATAAGTTATTGATATATATAAATTTTATTTTTGTAAAAAATACTGTTTTTAGATTGGTTTTGTGTATAATTTCGCCATAAAAGCCTCTGTGGATTTATAGAACTTCTCTATAGATTAGCAGGGGTTTTTCTATGGCGATTTATCCGAGATGGACGCTCTGAGTTAATTTGTGTGGATGGTATTAAATGATCCTTTTTTCCAGAACTGCTCTTATTGATCCTGAAATTCAATTAAGTGCTCAACGTCTTTCAACTCGTTTTAGCTTTTTCGGTCTTGGTTTCGCCACGGCTGCATGGGCGCCGCTGATTCCTTTTGCCCAGCAACGTTTACATTTTAATCATGCCGATTTTGGTTTGTTGCTATTATGCAGCGGCTTAGGTGCAATGCTAGCTATGCCTGCAACAGGTAAAATTGTTCAGCGTGTTGGTTGTCGTGTGCCGATCGGTTTCGCTTTACTCTTGCTTGCCGTTTTATTGCCAAGCCTAAGCTTATGGACCACGCCGTTAATGATGGCGATCACCTTATTCTTATTTGGTACAGCAGCAGGAAGTCTGGGCGTTGCACTCAATATTCAGGCCGTAGTGGTTGAGAAAAATAGCTTAAAATCATTGATGTCTGGCTTTCATGGTATGGCGAGTCTAGGCGGATTAGCTGGGGTACTGACGATTACTGCATTGCTTGCTTTAAGTATTACGTCTGTTATGAGCGCATTTGCTGTGAGTTTACTGTTGGTAATTATTATTTTTCTTTCAGTGCCATACAGCATAAAAGCTGTAGAAAATACCAGTCTTGAAGCATCTTCGAAAGTGAAAAAGTCGATACGCCAGCGCCTGCCACAACCTTTGATTATATTAATTGGTATTGCCTGCTTCATCATTTTCATGGTGGAAGGCGCGGCGATGGACTGGAGTGGTATTTATTTAACGCAACAATATGGAGTTAATACCACTTTTGCGGGATTGGCGTATACCTTCTTCGCGATTGCCATGACCACAGGACGTTTTACGGGGCATTATCTGATCCGTTATTTTGGTGAAAAAAAGCTTTTAACCTATAGCGCGATTTGTGCAACTTTAGGTTTAGCTTTGGTCAGTATCGCGCCTTATTGGTGGCTGGTTTTAGTGGGTTATACACTGGTTGGGACAGGTTGTTCTAACATCGTCCCGATCATGTTTTCCCGTGCTGGACGTCAGACGGTGATGCCGAGCGCAGTTGCATTGTCTTGTGTTTCGACCATGGCTTATACGGGTATTCTGTTTGGACCTGCTTTCATTGGAATGGTGAGTGAGCTGATTGGCCTAAGTACAGTGTTTATGGCACTATCGGGTCTATTATTATTGATTGTGGCTTTAAATCGGTTTACTTATGTGAAATAAGCATCATAGTGAATTGAACTGGCAATATCTGGATACTGCCAGTTCCTTACAAATCGAAGTACTATAAATTTTGATAAATAGGGTTAACGTTACGCATTCCCAGGAATCTGAAATCCTGCATAGCGGTTTTGTTCTGTAAGTCGTTAAGAAATGCATTGCGCCAGTCATTAATATCAAAATCTTTTAAACCTTTCATTAGTTGTTTGTAGCGTGAAATACGTTCTTGTCGTGGCATTTCCAGTGCTGTTTTTAAAACATCGACCATTGCCGTTTTATCGGTAGGATCAACCAGTAGTGCTTCTGACATATGCTCTGCAGCACCTGCATATTTGGATAGAATAAGTACACCAGGATTTGATGGATTTTGCGCGGCAATATATTCTTTCGCGACCAGATTCATCCCGTCTCGTATTGAACTGATCCAGCACACATCGGCTTGACGATAGATTTGCATCAAATGATGATGTTTTATTGCATCATAAATACATTCCACGGGTTGCCACTCTTCCTTTGCAAATTCCTGATTAATCATCTCGATCTTAATCTTGAAACGCTCAAATAAACGTTGATAAGCTGGAACTTCCAAACGACATGGGCAAGCAATTTGTAAATGTTGAATATGCTGCTGATACTCAGGATATTTCTCTAAGAACTCTGCATAGGACAAAAAGCGTTCCAGTAAACCTTTTGAATAATCAATCCGATCTACGCCGATAATGGTTTTTGCAGCATTCAGCTCTACTGGACGGGTAAGGAAGTCTTGTACATCAATAAACTTATGGGCCGCTTTTTGAATCGCTGTTGGATTTACACCAATTGGGTAGCATTTAATTATGGTTAAACGTTGATGGTAGCTTAACAAAGTTTGTTGAATTTTCTGTGCGTTCAATAAAGATGTGCATACTTGCATACACACTTTTTGATCTTTATCTGTTTGTAGACCCACCACATCGTATTGGCATAGATCCTCAATCAATTGTTGAGCGCATGGAATTTTTTGCCAGATAAATAAAGGTGCAAAAGGAATGTGCAGGAAAAATCCAATTTTATTCTGCATACCGAGTTCACGGCAATATTTCGCCACACTTAAAAAATGATAATCATGAACCCAAATGGTATCGTCTGGATCTGCAATTTCGGCAAGTTTTTGAGCGAATAAAGAATTTACTTTTTGATATCCTTCGTATTCTGATGTTTTAAACTCAATCAGGTCTGAACGATAATGCATGGCAGGCCAAAGTGAATTGTTGGCAAACCCCGCATAATAATCTGAATATTGAGAATTTGTTAAAGGACAGGTGACATAATCAACTTTATCCTTCCGAAAAATATTAAAATGTACTTCCTCTTGCTTATGAACTCGTTCGCCATTCCATCCGAGCCATACACCACCAATATCATCTAATGCATCTTGTATAGCGACTGCAAGCCCACCTGCGGTAGTTTTTTGCCCGTTGGGAATAGTGACTCGATTCGATAAAATAATTAATTTAGACATGTTTTCTCTCCATCTAAGTTGTTGTTACCCTTAAAATTGTTATCATGGCTTCGAATATGGTCTAAAAATAATTCTAAGAAATCATATACTTGCTTTGTGTCTTTAAGCTGATATTTGGCATGGGTAAGCCCTTGACCGACTTTGATTGAGATGCCATCTTCCAACTGATTCACAAAATAAAAACCATCTTCGTCCGTAACGTCATCACCAATGAAAATTGGTGTGTAAACCTCATACTGGTTTAAATGAGCTAAAACTTCCTTGATTGCCAAGCCTTTATTGGCTTGAACGGGTATTAATTCATAAACGAATTTCCCTTGAATTAATCTTAGGTTGGGGAATATCTTTTGAGCTTCTAACATTATTTTTTTTGCTATATCTTCTAGCTCTGGAGCTTTCCTATAATGCAACGCAATTGATGATTTCTTGTTTTCAATCAGTAAACTTGGATAGGCGATACATGCTCGAGCTAAAATTTTGTAAATATTTGAAATTTCTAAGAAACTCTTTGGTTTATGTAATTTTTTTTCATTTCCTAGATATATTTCTAATCCATGCAATGCAGCAATTGGAAGATCAATGGATTCAAATAATTTACGTGCAGAAGCAATATCTCGTCCAGTCACAGCTATAACAGGAATCTTCTTTGAAATAATTTGTCTTAAAATATTTAAAGTCTTAGTCGGAATATAACTGTTAGTAGGATCTAATTGAAAATCAGATAAAGTTCCATCTATATCTAAGAATAGACATGGCTTATTGTAATTTGAGCTAAGCTTATCTCTTAAAGAGTTCAAGTATTCTAGTTTTGAAATTGATTTATCTATTATGTCTCTCAATTTTTAATATCTCATATTGCGATTATATTTTATTATAGATCGATATTTTTTTTATAATACTTAAGTTGTCAATAAGCAAACACAAGCAGAACGTAATTTACATTAGTAATGCTTATAATACATCGTAAATCTTTCTTACATTTTTAATAAGAATTGATTTTTGGTAGTGTTTAACTCATTCAGAATCCGGTGGAAAGCATGTAGTAATGGTCGTTTCGGCCTCACAGAAGCGCAGATGCAACAGCTTTCCAGTAGCATCATCGATATAAACCAGCAAGCAGCACTTAGCAGCGCGTCCTTCGAACCAGTCATGATATGAGCCA
>JAQBUS010000171.1 GCA_027623875.1 Pseudomonadota bacterium | reverse complement strand
AACTTCCAATAACTTTTAATATCCTAAAACATTTTCAATAGCATTTTGGAAATATTTATTAAGTTTGTCCGACAACTAGAACGACAAGAGTTGCATGAAAAAATGGCAAAGAAAATTTGGAATCTAAGCCGATTAGATGAACAACTGAACTTAGCATGACACAACATAACGAAGATTCTAGAGTAAAAATACCTGCTATACTGCACTTGGTGCGCTTAGGCTACGAATACCTTTCGTTGAGAGAACAAACTTGGGACGAAACAACCAATATTTTCACTGATATTTTTAATAAATGCATCAAACGGATAAATCCAGATTTTACCGATGGGGATGTAAAGCGCTTATATGATGAAATATCACTAAGTTTAGAAAATGAGGATTTAGGTAAAGTATTTTACGAAAAATTAACTGCCACATCTGGTAAACGAATTATTGACTTTGAAAATTTCGATAACAATACATTCAATGTTGTAACTGAACTTCCTTATAAGAAAGATGACGAAAACTTCCGCCCTGATATCATTCTACTAATCAATGGGATGCCATTGGCTTTTATAGAAGTAAAGAAACCAAATAATAAAGATGGTGTTTTAGCAGAAGAAACACGCATAGCAGATCGAATTTATAATAAGAAATTTAGAAAGTTTGTAAACCTCACACAGCTGATGATTTTCTCCAACAATATGGAGTATGACGATAGCTCCCCTTTACCCATTGAAGGGGCATTTTACGCAACAGCTTCTTATCAAAAACCAGGATTTAATTATTTTAGGGAAGAAGAAAAATTTGACCTCACTAAAATACTTGCTGATGTACCTGATGATATTGAAACCGCCATTCTAAAGGATACTGGTATTGTGGGCATCAAGCATTCTCCCGAATTTATTACCAATAAGAATCCAGATTCTCCCACCAATAGAATTTGCACCTCTTTGTTCCAACGCAAGCGTTTATCGTTCATGTTGCAATATGGCTTAGCTTATGTTAAAGATAATAATGGAATACAGAAACACATTATGCGTTACCCGCAGATTTTTGCTACCAAAGCCATTGAAAAGAAATTAGAAGAAGGGGTGAAAAAAGGGATCATTTGGCACACGCAAGGTAGCGGAAAAACTGCCTTAGCCTATTACAACGTGAAGCACCTCACAGATTATTTCCAATCAAAGGGAATTATACCTAAATTCTATTTTATTGTTGACCGAATTGATTTATTAATACAAGCAGGTAGGGAATTTAAGAGTAGAGGGCTAGTGGTACATAACATAAATTCAAGGGAAGAATTTTCTCGAGATATAAAATCTACCAGTGTCATACACAATAATTCAGGGAAAGCCGAAATCACTGTTGTGAATATTCAAAAATTTGAAGATGCTCCAGATGTCATTAGAAATAATGATTATAATTTAAATATTCAACGTATTTACTTTCTGGATGAGGTACATAGAAGTTATAATCCTAAAGGTAGTTTTTTAGCTAATCTGCATCAATCGGATGCGAATGCAATAAAAATTGGATTAACTGGTACTCCTCTGCTTGGAACTGATTTTAATTCGAAATCATTATTTGGTGGCTACATTCACAAATACTACTATAATTCCTCCATTGCTGATGGCTATACCTTGCGTTTGATCAGAGAAGAAATTGAAATCAATTACAAGCTCAGGTTACAGCAGGCATTAGAAGGTGAAAAATTATTAAAAGGTGGAACTAAAACAAGCATTGTTTATGCACATCCAAAATTTGTAGAACCTATGCTGGAGTACATTGTGCAGGATCTTGAAAATGCGCGAATTGCTATGAATGACAATACCATTGGAGGCATGGTGGTTTGCGATTCGTCAGAACAAGCAAAAATGATGCTTGAAATTTTTGAATCGAACTATGCCATGCCCCAAGAGCAAACTTTATTAATGGCTGCTGAACCTACAACCACTTACGGGACTAAAAAGAAAATAGAAAACAAAGTAAAATCTGCAGCATTGATTTTGCATAATATCGGAGTCAAGGATGAACGCAAAGAAATGATTGAAGATTTTAAAGCAGGAAAAATAGATCTGCTATTTGTTTATCAGATGCTTCAAACGGGTTTTGATGCCCCTAGATTAAAGAAACTATACATGGGCCGTATGATTAAAGATCATAACCTATTGCAAACCTTAACCCGTGTAAATAGAACGTACAAAGATTTTAGATACGGATATGTGGTTGATTTTGCAGGTATTCAGAAAGAGTTTGACAAAACTAATCGTGCTTATTTTGAGGAACTACAAGATGAGCTTGGGGATGAAATGCAGTATTACTCTAACATCTTTAAGAGTACTGAAGAAATCACTGCGGAGATACATCAAATTAAAGATGTGTTGTTTAAATATGACACTAAAAATGCTGAGGTCTTTTCACAACAAATAACCCAAATAAGCGACCGCAAGCAGATGTTGGAAATTGTGAAGGTATTGAATAACGCTCGTGATTTGTATAACCTTATTCGTTTGTCGGGTAATTATGACATGTTGGAAAAACTAGACTTTCATAAACTCACTCAATTATCGCGCGAGGCCAACAACCGTTTGGCACTTATAAATACTAAGGAAGCATTGGAAAACGATTTTGATGGCAGTAACCTATTGAATATCGCTTTGGAAGATGTACTTTTTGCTTTTGTAAAAGTGAAAGAGGAGGAAATGATATTGGCCGATCAACTGAAAAATATATTGCAAAAAACACGGGAATCCTTAGGTGGAAATTTTGACCCAAAAGACCCTGTATTTGTTTCACTGAGAGAAGAATTGGAGCGTTTGTTTAAAAAGAAAAAGTTAAATGAAGTGACCAAGGAAGAAATGGAAGCCAACATAAGAGAGCTAGAAACCATTTACAATGCTTCTAAGGAATTGGAACGCACCAATCAATTACTTAAGGCCAAATACGATAACGATGCTAAATATGCGCGTATCCACAAACGATTGATGGAGAAAGACCCATTAACAGATAGTGAAAGTAAGTTATTTGAGGCATTACAGAGTTTGAAAAAAGAGGTTGATGCTCAGATTTTACAAAACTCTAAAATGATGGAGAATGAAAGTTACGTGGAGCGTATGATGGGTAAAATGGTACTAGAACAATTATTAAAAAAGCATCAATTGCAAATCAACTTAGATCAAACAAACATGATTCAAGGTTTGATGGTAAAAGAATACATGAATGAATTTTACGGCAGAGTTGCCTAATTGAAAATTAAAAACATAAATGACTACAACAGCAACATTTGAAAGACAAACCAAAACACTCATAGATGATTTAAAGAGTGTTTGTGCCAATTACGGTTTGGGAAATGATGGCAACGAATTTAAAATTATTACTCAGGTTTTTTTGTATAAATTCCTAAACGATAAGTTTGTACATGAAATTAAACGCCTAGAACCCAATTTGGCAAAAGCCGAAAATTGGGAAATGGAATTGAAGAAATATTCTGCGAATGATTACCAAATGTTGATGATGCAGCTGAATGAAAGTACTGCTCATCTGAAGCCAAAGCAATTTATTTCTAGTTTATTTGAACGCCAGAACGAAGCCAATTTTGCAGAGATCTTTGACAATACCTTATTAGAAATCGCCAAAGAAAACAGCGACATCTTTTCGGTAGTTACGGAAGGGGGCGAAAAAATTGTGCTATTTGAAAACATCAGTAAATACGTAACTGATAAACGTGATGATTTTTGCAAAGCCATTATAAATAAGCTGGTTAATTTCAGTTTTGAAAATATCTTTCACGAAAAGTTTGACTTTTACGCAACGATCTTTGAGTATTTAATTAGTGATTACAATACCAATAGTGGGGGTAAATATGCAGAGTATTTCACACCTCATGCCGTGGCAAAGATTATGGCGCAGTGTCTTGTGACTCAAGTTGAAACAGATGTGACTTGTTACGACCCTTCTGCTGGTTCTGGTACACTATTGATGAACCTGGCGCATGCTATTGGCGAGGATAAGTGTACCATTTACTCGCAAGACATTTCTCAAAAGTCGTCTAACTTACTACGTTTGAATTTAATCTTAAATGATTTGGTACATTCTATACCAAACATTGTAAAAGGCAATACTATCTTGGAGCCGTATCATAAAGATGCTAATGGCAAATTGAAACAATTTGATTTTATTGTTTCTAACCCTCCGTTTAAATTAGACTTTAGTGATTATGTTGCCGATTTAGATACCAAAGAAAACCACGAGCGTTTCTTTGCTGGAATGCCTAACGTTCCAAAAGCAAAAAAGGAAGGGATGGCTATTTATCCATTGTTTATTCAGCATATCATGCACACACTTTCTGCAAAAGGGAAAGCAGCCATTGTAGTACCAACGGGGTTTATAACAGCACAAAGTGGTATTGAGCGCAAA
>JAQBUS010000170.1 GCA_027623875.1 Pseudomonadota bacterium | reverse complement strand
CATGGACAAAACCCCTTTACCTAGGGCAACCTAGCGCAAAACCTCCTTCGCAAGATTAACTCCTCGGGACATTCGATTTATCGAGAGTTCTTTATTTTTTAACTTCCAGGATATTCTCGAGATATAATGATCAGCTAAATTTTCTCCAACTCCCTTAATGTTAACAATGCACTCAATTCCTAATTGGGATAATCGTCCGCTCTGTCCAATCCCCGAAAGTTCGAGAATTTGAGGGGATTGTATGGCGCCTGCTGATAAAATAACTTCCCGGTTAGCAAAAACATCTAATTGCTGCCCGTTTTTGCTGTAGGTTAATCCTACTGCCCTTGGTAAGCCGTCTTCTCCATCCTCAAATCTGATAAACTCTACAAAAGCACTAGTTAACACTTTAAGATTTTTTCGATTTTTTATGGGGGCTAAGTAGGCCTTGCGAGTTGAGTATCTAAGCCCCCTCTTTTGAGTTAGTTGGTAATACCCGAAACCGTCTTGTTTATCCCCATTGTGATCTAAATTGGCTGGATAACCTAAGCTGGATGCTGCTTTTATTAATGTATCAAGTACAGGATATGTGTTCCTAACAGCAGACACCTCCAAAGGACCACCTTTTCCACGTAATTGGAGTGGTCTTTCATCATCTAAATCCAACAATGACTTAATAGTGCAGTTTTCAGATTTTTTGAAATATGGTAAAACATCTGAGTAACTCCATCCAGAATTACCCTTTTGGGCCCACTGGTTATAGTCCTGAGCTTGACCTCTAATATAAATCATAGAATTTATCGAGGAGGAACCACCTAACACCTTACCCCTAGGTATTGCAATTTCTCTTCTGCCGCTAACCTCTTCTGGTTCCGTTTTAAACATCCAATTTATTTTGGGATTAACCATGGTTTTTATGTAGCCAGCTGGAATATGAATAAGTGGATTCCAATCCTTGCCTCCAGCCTCCAATAGAACAACCGAAACATTTTGGTCCTCGCTTAATCTATTTGCTAAGACACAACCGGCAGAACCTCCTCCAATAATTATGTAGTCTGCAAGCAAGGCATTTGTTCCTTTTCTACCTAATAAAACTGCGGTCAGTGTTGCGTTAGAAAGCTCACCAACACACAGAAAACTAATTCTTTCTAAGAAGGTTGCATTTTATAAAGTCTTATTAAATAATTACAGCAAATAAAAATTATAAAAAAAATATTTAGAAAGAATAATTCCGATGGAGTACAATTCATTTGACGAAGAAAATATTACTAGTGAAACACAACGGTTCTTAGAGTTATTCGAGACGGAGCAAGCTAAATCCCCTGGCATTCATGAAGTCGATATAATTGAAGCTAGATTGGCAAGAGATAACGGATTAAGTTATTTCCCTTTTCGTCCACCCTCGAAGGAAGTTCAAGAGATACCGATAGCACGAAGTGATGGAAGCTTTATAAAGGTTCGTGTTATCAGACCTAAATGTAAACCAGTGGGTATTCTTATTCATATACATGGTGGTGGCTGGGTTTTTGGAAGACCACACCACCAGGACTGGAGAATGACCGAGTTCGCCAACCAAGTTGGCTTAATTACTGCCTCGATTGAGTACCGCCTTGCACCAGAAAATCCTTGGCCCCTTTGTTTGGAAGATTGTGAAACTGCCACCAAATGGATCTTAGATAATAGAACGAATTTTTTTGGAGTAAATAAGGTTGCTATTTGTGGAGAAAGTGCAGGAGCTCATCTTAGTGTGGGTACATTACTAAAACTCAAAAAAGTAACTAAACTAGATGCGTTTGTAGGAGCCTTACTTACTTATGGATGGTTTGATTTGAGCTTAACTCCGTCAGCAAGAAATTGGGGTTCTAAAAAATTAGTTCTTTCCACTCCAGCGCTCGAGTTTTTTATTAAAAACTTACAAATTGGCAAACTAACAACAAAGGATCCATTTCTGTCACCAATATACGGGGACCTCTCAGGCATGCCCGATGCACTTTTCCAGTGCGGAACGATGGATCCTCTTTCCGACGACACTGCTTTTATGCACACTAAATGGATAAACTCAAAAAACAACGCAGAAATTATTTGGTATCCAGGTGGAGTACATGCTTTTGATAGTTTGGATTCTTCTATGGCAACGGATGCCTTGAGTAATTCTGTTGAATTCTTTACTCGAAAATTCCAAGCTTAAAACCGTAACTTATCTGACACTCAATATTTTTAAAGATTAGTACATTCCCGAATTGTTTTTCTATATTTTTTCAAACAGTCTGTAAACTTTTCAAGGGCAAAATCTTCCGTCAAAATTCCTGGAGAGAAGCGTAAGAGCTGGCCTCGGTTATCTATCAAGACGGCCTCATTTGAAAGATCAGTTATAATCTTAAGCGCTATTGCTTGGCTTTGCACATTTACCATTACGGAACCTCCCCTTTTTGTGTCTTCAATTGGCGTAACTATATCCAGGTTAGCTTCAGTTAACGAGCTTAAAAGTGCTCTAGTCATTGTCATATTTTTTTCTTTTTGAAGCGCATAACCCCCTTCGATTACCCATTTTAGCCCCGGCAAACTGGCTACATACGGAAGCGGATTAGGAGTCCCATTCTCAAAACGCCTTGAATTAGTTGATAGGTTAAAATTTTCAATATCCCAGTTCATGGGGTTTTCTTGACTAAACCAGCCTCTAAACTTGGGGTGGAATAAATCTATACTGCTTTCTCTTACCCAAACGACCCCTGCACCAGCAGTTCCATTTAACCATTTTAATGATGTCGATATTAAAGCATCGTAGCGCACCGGTAGATTTAAGTCACGTATACCAAGACATTGTGTGGCATCACATACTAATACACAGTCAGAAGGAGCTGCTTCTGCAAGTGCTTCCAGATCAACCATGGCAGAGCTCGTCGAGCTAACCCACGTCACTAAAGCCAGTGCAACTTGGTTGGATTTCAGTTCTGTTATGAAATCGGCATCTTCGACATTAAACTGACCCTGACGCATGCCAACACGTTTAATTTTAAATTTTAGAAGCTTTTCCATCCCCTGCAACAAAAAGTGCAATGAAGGGAAAGCATCATCCGCAATTAAAACAGATTTTCCTTCCAAATAGTCCACGCCTAGGCCGTCTATTATTCTCATAAACCCTGAAGTAACGCTATCAACTAAACCGATTTCGTCAGCGTTGCTTTCTGGACCAAGGAGCTTAGAAAAAGTCTCTCGAAATTCTTCAATTACATTAAGCGTATTAGGCCATACATCTAGTATCGGTGAAGTCCACATAGAACTAAATTCTGCTAAAGCAGTACTCATTTCCTCGGTGCCCTTAGGTCTATGACCTACTGAGTGATATAAGGCATAACCACCCTCACTTAAATTCACGTTATTTTTCATATTGTTGACCTTAGTAGTTTTAATAATACTTAAAATTTAAACATAATTTTATAAAAGAACTTATAAGCGGACTCTAAAATTAAAAATTTAACTTCTGTGAACGCACTTAATTCCAAATCTGATTTAAATCTGGCAATGGTATAGCAGATAAAAGCTCTTTGGTATAATCACTTTTTGGATTTTCGAATAGTTTTTTTGCTGTTGCCTTTTCTACGATATGTCCGTTTTGTAGGACTATTACTTTATTGCATAATCTTCTAACAACAGAAAGGTCATGACTTATAAAAACCAATGTCAATCCGAGCTCTTTAACAAGACTCTGTAGCAAACTAAGAACTAATGCTTGACTGGAGACATCCAAACCGGAAACTATTTCGTCCGCCAATATAAAATCTGGTTTTAATGCAATCGCTCTAGCAATACCAACCCTCTGTCTCTGGCCTCCAGATAATTCATGTGGATATCTAGACTTAAAGTAATCGGGTAGCCCAACATGCTCCAATGCTTCCGTAACCAATCTACCCACGTTTTGAAAGCCATGCAATTTAAGTGGGCCACCGATTATGCTCTTAATACGGTGTCTTGGGTTTAAGGAAGACATTGGGTCTTGAAAAATCATTTGAATTTTTTTTCTAAGTGGTCTCAATTCAGCCTCACTTAAGTGTGTTATGTTGAAACCTTCAAAATAAATTTCCCCACTACTTGGCTCTAATAACCGAATAATAGCCCTTCCCAAAGTTGATTTCCCTGATCCAGAAGCTCCAACAATTCCCAGTATGTCACCTCTAACTATATTAAAGCTTATGTCTCTTAAGATACTCAAATTTGGAGTTTTTCCGATTAAAGGTTTTTTTGTTAAGTTAGGGACATCCACAAACAAATCACGTATTTGAAAAATATTATCGGTCATTCATCCAAGCCTCATCAGATAAAGAAATTTGATTTTCAACAAAACTTAGAACTTTTTCTGGTACTGGTATTAAGTTAGATTTTGGGTCTGTGTATTTGGGTGATGCAGCAAGCAAAGCTCTAGAATAACTATGCTTCGGTTTT
>JAQBUS010000169.1 GCA_027623875.1 Pseudomonadota bacterium | reverse complement strand
AATTTCATTGCAATTTCGTTAGCTTCCTTCTGAGGAGTTTTGCGAACCCAAATCGGTGCCAAAGTACAATTTTCTAGTATAGTTAAGTGAGGAAATAAATTAAAATGTTGAAAAACCATCCCAACCTCAGATCTTACTTTATCAATATTTTTAAGATCAGATGTTAACTCTGTCCCATCCACAACAATTTGTCCTGACTGATGTTCCTCTAAACGATTAACACATCTAATCAGTGTTGATTTTCCGGAACCTGATGGGCCCGCAACAACGATTCTCTCACCACTCTTAACATTTAAGTTGATATCTCGAAGGACGTGGAATGTTCCAAACCATTTGTTCATGTCTGATATCTCGATCGCAGATTCATTTAATGCTAGCATTTCTGCCCGCGCTTTTTTATCTTTTACTAACATAACCATAAATTCTTTCCCTTAATTTTTCTTTTGAAGCTTTTGCTCTAAATACATTGAATATCTTGACATGGAAAAGCAGAACACAAAAAATAAAAGTGCAATAAAAATATTGATTTCCCAATAAACACCATTCCAAGCCATATCAGCACGGATAGCACCAGTTAATCCTATTGGATCCATTAATCCTATGACAGAAACTAAAGTAGTGTCTTTAAAAATCCCAATAAAGGTAGAAACGATCCCAGGAATTGATATTTTTAATGCTTGTGGCATTATAATTAATCTTTGGGCTTGCCAATAAGAAAACCCCAAAGCGTTAGCTCCTTCATATTGCCCCGAATCCAAGCCAGCAAGCCCTCCACGTACTACCTCAGCCAGGTACGCAGCAGAAAACAAAGTTACCATAATAATTACACGAAGGATTATATCGAAATTGGTGCCTGGTGGCATAAAAATATTCAGCAACGTTGAAGCAACAAACAACAAAGTTATTAGCGGAACACCTCTAATAAACTCAATAAACCAAACACATAGAACTTTAACAATTAAGAGATTTGATTGACGCCCTAGTGCTAGTAAAACCCCTATTGGAAGAGAAAAGAATATTGCTGTTACACCGATTGTGAGAGACAGTAAGAGCCCCCCAAAATTTCGGCTAGGCAATTCCTGTAGAGCCAAAGGAAATATATCTGTTAAAATCCCTGCAACAGCGGGCGCTAAAAAAAACCACCACAAAATAGGTACCACAATGGCTAAAAGTATTGGAATAAAAGGGTGCTTCGTTAATAGTGATAACTTGCTTTCTTTTATCTGCCTGTCAGCTCCGGCTTTTAAAGAACGCCACGTATAATAACCAATAAATAAACCAAGAAACGAACAAAACTGTGGCCAAATAGACCCCCCCCATAACAACCAAACCGCTACAAAGGGAAAAATTACTAAAAGTACAAGTAGTTTCCTTGGAAGTCGATCAATTAAAACCGGTGCAATTGTAATTAAAAGAAAAACAAATACCAGCACAGGTCTCCAGATTTGATCTCTTGTATAGAATCCAAATATGAATTGTGGCCACCGCTCTGTAATGACACCCCAGCAAGCACCACCGCCGCCTTTAATCGCATTATTAATTTCGCGACACTCGTTTAGGCTGCTTGCCTTCCAAGTTGGAGATAAAAGCCAAGGGACTATATTCGATAATATAGAATAAATCAAAAACAGCGCAATAAGTGTCAGAGTACTATTAAGCCATCCTTGAAAAAGATTTTTCTTAGCCCAACCAATTACACCAATAGAACTAAGGGGCGGAGAACGTTCCGGGAGCATCTCATTTCTTACATATAAAACACTTTTCATACTATCGCCCCACCAGGTCATTTCTTCTGTTGTACCAATTAACAACTGAGGAGATTATAAGAGAAATACAAAGATAAATTGACATACCTATAAGAAGCGTTTCTAGCTCCCTGCCAGTCTGGTTCAGCGTGATACCCATAAGAGTTCCAGTTATATCCATGTATCCGACAGCGATCGCCAACGACGAGTTTTTAGTAAGGCTAAGGTAATGTGATATCAGCGGTGGCACTATCACTCTTAAAGCTTGAGGTAATATAACCAAAGACATTATCCGGTTGGGCCTCATGCCAAGTGCGCTCGCAGCCTCACTTTGTCCAGCCGATACAGCTAATATTCCTGATCTAACTATTTCAGCTATGAAAGCCGAAGTGTAGAGGGAAAGAGCAACCCACAGGGCTATGAGTGAATTTCTTAATTGGATTCCACCTTTAAAATTGAAGCCTTTGAGCTCAGGATATCCTAAATAAAAACCTAAGGCCATCAGAAGTAAAAATGTTGGGACAACAAGAATGGAAACAACCCAATACCAAGTTGTAGGTCTATCTCCTGTTGCCTCTTGAATTCGGTTAGCTCGTTTCTTTAATTTTTTTATGCACCAAATACTTGAAATCAGAACAGCCATAATCGCTATCAAATCTAAACTTATAGAAAAACTGTTAGAAAACAGAGCTAGATCACCCAAACCATTTGAAAATAATGGCTCTGGAAGATAAATACCTCTATTAGTTAGCGCCACGCTATCAAATAACTTCATAGTGGCACTTGGATCAGCTCCCTTAAAAGCATTAGGTCTCGGAAAACTTTCAACAGTCACTGCCATCACTAAAACTATCCATAGTAAAAGTGGGACATTTCGAAACATTTCGATATAGACCGTCATTAGTCTTGCGATTATCCAGTTCTTAGATAGTCTCGCAATTCCTACTATTACCCCCAAAACTGTAGCAGCAATACAACCCATAGCAGATAAAACTAATGTATTCAGAACCCCAAGGACAGCTGCTCGTAAGTGGGTCGATTGAGAAGTATACTCAAGAAGTTTTTGATTGATATCGTAACCCGACTGAACAAACAAAAAACTAAAATCAATATCTTTTCCAGATACAGCAAGATTGGTTGCCGTATTGTTTATTAACCAAACTACGAAGGAAAAAAAGACAATTAATGCTATCACTTGTATCGAGGTAGAACGGTACCTCGTATCATAAAGAAGCATAGAGAACTCAAAAGAGCTCTTTTGAAAATTTATTTTCTCAGCCATTAACTAAATAAGCCTTATTATTAAGTGCTTTGAAATTAATATCAGTATAGTTTTGATATCATTCCAATTCATTGCTCGAATTCTATTAAGTACAAAATAGGGGGCGCAGCAAAACTGCACCCCCAACTTTATAGGTTAAATTACTTATCTAAATGGTGGTGTGTAAAGAATACCACCGTCTTTCCATAAAGCATTCAAGCCCCGAGCAAGACCTACTGGAGTGTTAACACCTACGTGAGC
Organism: Pseudomonadota bacterium; assembly: GCA_027623875.1. Taxonomy (GTDB): domain Bacteria; phylum Pseudomonadota; class Alphaproteobacteria; order Rhodobacterales; family Rhodobacteraceae. The sequence continues at coordinate 1,154 of JAQBUS010000169.1, read as the reverse complement.
TTCAAAAATCTCAGCGTAATTACCGGCTACAGCTAACGCATCAACTGCCCAAGTTGCACTTAGTCCCAAATATGCTCCTAAGGTACCTTCTGTACCCAAAAGTCTATTAATTTCAGGGTTATTGGTTGGTGCGGCAGCCATCTCAGCTAAATTAGCAGATGTAACTCCTAATTCCTCAGCAGCTATTAATGCATTCAATGTCCAGCGAACGATGTCACCCCACTGATTGTCTCCATGGCGAGTTAGTGGACCAAGAGGCTCTTTAGAAATGATCTCATCAAGAATAACGTGATCACCTGGGTTTTCAAAAGTCGTACGAGTCGCTGCTAAACCTGAAGCGTCTGTTGTGTAGACGTCACATGCACCAGCAAGATAAAGTGCTCTAGATTCAGAGTTTGTCTCAATTGGAACCGGCTCATAGCTCATCATATTTACGCGGAAGAAATCAGCTAAGTTAAGTTCTGTTGTTGTACCCGTTTGAATGCAAACAGTCGCTCCATCAAGGTCTTTGGCAGATGTTATGCCCATTGCCTTTGGAACCATAAAGCCCTGACCATCATAATAGTTCACTCCTTGAAAATCAAATTTCAAGTCGACATCTCTAGAAAGAGTCCAAGTTGTAGTTCTAGACAACATGTCAATTTCACCAGATGCTAGTGCAGTAAAGCGAGTTTTTCCAGTCGTTGGAACAAATTCGATAGCTGTAGAGTCGCCTAAAACAGCTGCAGCAACGGCACGACATACTGCTACGTCAAACCCTTGCCATTCGTTATTTGCATCAGGAAGCGCAAAGCCTGCTAGGCCTGTACTAACTCCACAGTTTAGTTTTCCACGGGCTTTGACGTCGTCAAGTGTAGATGCACCAGCAGCGGTTACAGCTAAACCTAGCGCTGTTAAAGCACCTAAAAATACGGTTTTTTTCATAATTACCTCATCACGATATTTGCCCAAAGGGCGGTTTATTTAGTTAATATTTACTAAACTCTATATTATAAGTGAGTATATCTCACTTCGGTGGGCCATAAATACTAATATGAACCCAAAGGTCAAGAAAATTATATAACTAAAATGCTAGCAAAAAAAATCAAACTCTCTATTCTAATCATGTTTTTGGTTCACATATGAGAAAAAACCCGAATTTACTTAAGAAAATC
>JAQBUS010000168.1 GCA_027623875.1 Pseudomonadota bacterium | reverse complement strand
GATATCCTGCACCGGAAAAGGCTTCGGTCGCCTCGATAACAGGTCGATCCATAAATTCTATGGCTACTGGCAAAATGCCTGCCTTAATAATATCCGAAACACATGCACCGGCGACCTCATTTGAATCAAATCCTATCAGTACCGGCCTGGCAGACTCAGGTTTTCTTAAGATACGTAGAGTAGCTTCGGTCACAACACCCATTTGCCCCTCAGAACCACAAATCAGACCCAGTAAATCATATGACGGAGCATCTAGAAAAGATCCGCCAATCTCCGTAATGGTTCCGTCCATCAGAACCAACTTAACACCAAGCAAATTATTTGTTGTCACTCCGTACTTCAAACAGTGTGCACCCCCGGAATTCATAGCAATATTTCCAGCTATCGCACAAGCTAACTGTGAAGAAGGATCAGGGGCATAAAAAAAACCTTGATCCTCAATCGCTACACTTACACTCAGATTAGTTCGACCTGTTTGGACCTTAATAAAACGATTATCATAATCTATTTCTAATACCTTATTTAACTTTGAAACTCCCAATACAACACAGTCAGCAGTGGGCAATGCTCCACCGGACAAAGAGGTGCCTGAGCCACGAGGGACCACCGGTATATTTTCTAAATAACAAATTTTTAAAACATCTGATACTTGTTGGGTGGTTTCAGGCAAAACAACGCACATGGGTGGGCATCTGTATGCAGTCAAAGCATCGCATTCGTACGCTTTGGTCTCATATTTATCATGAATAACCGAGCCCTTTGGTAAAATTTTTTGTAATTTTAATATAAGTGAAGATTTTTTCTCTAATATTATTGAACTTGGAATGGGCATTTCCATCATTATTATCCACTATTTTTAAACATCAGACATACAACTAATCTCTTTAGGTAACAACGGTCTAGAACAATTACAGAATTATCTTACAAAAAAATAACCCCAAGTAGTGCTGTTCAGAAAAAGAGAACCTACAGCTTCTTTACTACATGCTCAGCCTAGTTAATACTGCGTTAAAAATGAAACAAAAAATAGTATGCAAAAAAAAATTAAAGATAGCAAAATAACCTCACCGTCTGCTTCAAGCCTTGCTGGTAGTATGAAGGGTATTTCCAGGGATTCTGTAGCGCCAATGGATAAGTGGGATCCACCTTTTTGTGGCGATATAGATATGAGAATAGCAAGGGATGGGACGTGGTTTTACCTTGGAACACCAATAGGACGGCCAGAGTTAGTAAAATTGTTCTCTTCCATTATTAGGAAAGATGACAATAACTACTTCCTCGTAACTCCGGTAGAAAAGGTTGGCATCCAAGTTGATGATGCACCATTTATAGCCGTGGATTTCAATAAAAAACAAAATTACCTAGAATTTGAGACAAATGTCGGCGATATAGTTGTCGCCGGGAAAGATCACCCCATCCGAGTTACTTTAGATACTCACTCCGGTGAACCGTCTCCGTACATTCTAATTCGCAAAAATTTAGAGGCTCTTATAGATAGGAAAAGTTTCTATAGACTTGTAGATATTGGAGAGTGCCAAAATGTTGGGGAGAATGAATGGTTTGGCGTTTCCTCAAATGATATTTTTTTCCCCCTAATTAGATCATCAGAGCTCTATTGAACTTTTAAACCTTTGAGAAGGATTAATGAGCAACTGCCCAGCTAGATCCAAAGCCCGCTTCCACCACAAGGGGTATTTTAAGCTTTACTACCGGCTCACTGGCATTCTCCATAACTTCCTTAACCTTCACTATGGTTTCCTGAATAGACTCTGTTGCAACTTCAAAAATTAACTCATCATGAACTTGAAGTATCATTCTAGCTGGAAGGCCTTTTATAGCGGCAGGCATCCTTATCATAGCACGTCGTATGATATCTGCTGCTGTTCCTTGGATGGGAGCGTTTATTGCCGCTCGCCGGGCGAAACCAGAATGTGGGCCTTTTTCGTTGATACTAGGCGTGTGGATTTTACGCCCAAATAGAGTTTGGACAAACCCATTCTCTTTAGCAAACGCCGTAGTACTCTCCATATAGGTTTTGATTCCTGGAAACCTTTTAAAGTAACGATCAATAAATGCTTGCGCCTCTGCTCTTGGAATTCTTAAATTTCTAGCCAAACCAAATCCAGAAATGCCATAGATAACTCCAAAATTAATAGCTTTTGCTTGTCGTCTTACTGCAGGATCCATACCTTCTAATGCCACTCCAAACATTTCTGAGGCCGTTAATGCATGAATATCTACACCCTGCTTAAAGGCTTGTCTTAACTCTTCTATATTAGCAATTTCTGCTAAAATTCGTAACTCAATTTGACTGTAATCCAAACTCAATAAACTATACCCTGGTTCAGAAATAAACGCTTCTCTAATTTTTCGACCCTCATCCGTCCTAATAGGAATATTCTGCAAATTTGGATTGCTAGATGATAACCTTCCAGTATTTGTACCAGATATTAAATATGATGTATGAACTCTACCGGTATTAGGATTAATATGTTCCTGCAAAGCATCTGTATAGGTTGATTTTAGTTTAGCTAACTGTCTCCAATCTAGCACCAAGCCGGGCAAAGTATGCTCAGTTGCTAAATCCTCCAAAATATCAGCCCCTGTACCATATGCTCCAGTCTTTCCCTTTTTTCCGTCTGGTAACTGCATTTTATCAAAAAGGATTACTCCCAATTGTTTTGGGGATCCCAAGTTAAATACCTCGCCAGCTTGGCCATGGATCTCGCTCTCTAAATTTGCCATCTTCTGGGCAAACGAATTAGACATACGGCTTAAAATATCGCGATCAACTTTAACTCCAGCTAATTCCATCTTAGCTAAAACTGGCACTAGTGGGCGTTCTAAATTTTCATAGACCTTAGCAACATTATTTTTATGAAGTTTTGGTTTAAATAGTTTCCATAAGCGTAAGGTAATATCTGCATCTTCTGATGCATAAAAGATGGCATCTGGGACCGAAACCCTGTCAAATGTAACTGCTGACTTCCCAGTGCCTATAAGCGATTTAATCGAAACTGGCTTATGATTTAGATACCTCTCACTCAAGCTATCCATCGAATGATTATGTAGTCCCCCATAGAGAGCATAACTCAGCAACATAGTATCATCAATTGAATGCATACTAATCCCAAGGGCTGCAAATATCTTCATATCATATTTCATGTTTTGTCCAATTTTAAGAATACTATGATCCTCAAGCATCGGCCTTATACAACTTAATACTTCCTCTAAGCTTAGCTGTCCTTCAGTAACAGTTTCTGAGCCAAAAAGGTCATTATTGTTCTCTTTATGCGCAATAGGTATATAGCTTGCATGCCCTGGCTCGATACACAGCGATATACCAACCAACTCAGCAACCATCTCGTCTAAAGACGTGGTTTCTGTATCAATAGCTACCCAACCGAAGTCATAAATTTTCTTCATCCATGATTTTAAAACTTCTAGATCGGTCACACCTTCATACTTTACGTTGTCAAAGCTTATGATCTCTAGGGGCAGATTTATATTCTCTTGTTTAGGGGCATCTGGTAAAGCTATTTTTAGTTTACCTGCTATCCTATTGGTAAGCGTTCGAAATTCCATTTCAGTTAAAAATTTTAATAGTTTTTCTGGATCAGGCTCACGGACTTCTAAATCGTCTAAAGTGAAATCTAAAGGTGTTTTTATATCCAGCTCAACTAAAAGCTTTGACATTCTAATTTGATCAGCAAAATCCACTAGCGCCTCTCGCCTTTTTGGCTGCTTAACTTCTCCTGCTCTTTCCAGTAACTCCGTTAGATCCCCGTACTCGTTAATCAGAAGGGCTGCTGTCTTTACCCCAATTCCAGGTGCTCCAGGGATATTATCTGTCGAATCTCCAGCCAGTGCTTGAACATCTATTACCCTATCAGGATACACTCCAAATTTCTCAAAAACCCCGTCTCTATCAATCATACGGTTTTTCATAGCATCAAACATCACGACACCACCGCCTACAAGCTGCATTAAATCCTTATCACTTGATATAATTGTACATCGCCCACCTAGATCCCGTGCTTGTACAGCTAGCGTAGCGATAATATCGTCAGCCTCGAAGCCAGCCTTTTCTTTGCAAGCTATATTAAAAGCTTCTGTAGCCTCTCGAGTTAAGGGCATTTGCGGTCTAAGATCTTCAGGCATAGCCTCCCGGTTGGCTTTATATTTATCGTAAATATCGTTTCGGAATGTATAACTACCCTTATCAAAGATGACGGCTATATGTGTAGGAGCGTCTGACTTCGAGTTCTCCTCGATATAACGTTGAAGCATATTACAGAATCCGCTGACAGCCCCAATTGGCATTCCATCGGACTTACGCGTTAAGGGTGGTAAGGCGTGATAAGCACGAAAGATAAAAGCTGATCCGTCAATTAAATGAAGATGGGGACCTTTTCCAAAATTCATGCTCAA
>JAQBUS010000167.1 GCA_027623875.1 Pseudomonadota bacterium | reverse complement strand
AGAGGTCTGACTTCTCAACCGTCGCACCACACCAAATTCTTAACCCAGGCGGCGCATCTTTATGAGCATTAATATCTAAAGCGACACCTTCGTTCTCTAAATGTTTTACCACGGTCTTTACAAAGGTTTTAACATTTTTAATTCTGTGATCGTTGAATATAAGACACACGCTAGTATTAGACCTGGAGTCTGGTTCTTCTGCTAAAAATTCTAACCACGGTGTATTTAAAACAAAATCATTTAACACTTTGGCATTCTGATTTGATCTATCAATAAGTGCTGGAAGCCCTCCAATACTTTCTGCCCAATCTAATGCAAACAAGTAGTCTTCAACGCACAACATGGAGGGCGTATTTATGGTTTCCCCTGAAAATATACCTTCTATCAGTCTATTGTCTTTTTTAAGGCGAAAAATTTTTGGTAATGGCCATGTTGGTGTATAAGACAGTAATCGCTCTATTGCGTGAGGTGATAAAACAATAATTCCGTGCCCACCTTCACCGCCAAGCACTTTTTGCCAACTAAAGGTTGTTGCATCCAATCGGTCCCAAGGTAAGTCCATTGCAAATGCTGCTGAAGTTGCATCGCATAATGTAAGCCCTTTGCGTTTTATAGGAATATTGCTCTTGCTTGAAATTTTTACACCTGATGTAGTTCCGTTCCAAGTGAAGCAAACATCATTATCAAAATTTACAGAATTAAAATCCACGATTTTTCCGTAGTCTACTTTTTTTATTGTCACTTCAAGTTTTAACTGAGTTATAGCATCGGTAATCCACCCAGAACCAAAACTTTCCCAAGCTAGCATTTCAACATGCCTGTTTCCCAATAGGTTCCACATCGCTAACTCAAAGGCCCCAGTGTCAGAAGCAGGTACAATTCCGATCTTAAAGTCGTCGGGTATTCGAAGAACTTTCCGGGTTAAATCAATTGCTTTCTGTAGCTTTTGTTTTCCTATTGCTGACCTATGTGAACGTCCTAACGAGGCTCCAGAAAGAGATTTAAGCGTCCAAGTTGGAGGTTTTGTGCATGGCCCAGATGAAAAACGGGGATTACTCGGCTTTGAAGCCGGTTTTTTAAAAGTCATTTTTATTATCCTCGCAGATATATGCCCCTCGTTGGGGAGGGGTGTCCCGAGGTCACCCTTAAGCACAGTTTTAGACTTTAACAAGAATAAAGTTACATTATAGTTTTTTTAAAGTAATATTCTTTTTTAGGGAATTTTATCAAAAAATGTATACGGTTAGTATTTTCGCAAACCCAGAGATTCCATTTCTTAGTCCTGAAATAGTTCAACCTGTTTTTGATAATTGGAAACCTATCAGTCAAATACGGTGGTTGATGATCGGTGTTGCTTGTGAGTTTGATGTTCTAAACTACCCAAGAGATTTTGAGTTTTACTGGAATGAGTTTCAAAAACTTTCTGTTGATTTGGTAATTCAGCCTACCGCTGGTCGACAGAAGAGGGTTTTAATTGCTGATATGGATAGCACTATCATCCAACAAGAATGTATAGATGAATTAGCTTCTGAGTTTGGAGTTGGCGAACAAGTTTCTGTCATTACAAGGAAATCTATGAACGGAGAACTTAATTTTGAAAATGCGTTGAGAGCAAGAGTTCACTTACTAAAGGGCGCCCCCTTTTCTCTGATCGAAAAAGTTTTAAAAAATAAAATTTCTCTTGTTCCTGGGGTTCGTAGGTTACTAGCCACAATGAAACATAATGGTGCTTATTGCGCTCTTGTGTCTGGGGGTTTTACAGTTTTTTCTGAAGCCATACAAGTTGATTTGGGGTTCGATGAGTCTCGAGCTAACGTTCTAATTGTAGAAAATGGATTTCTTACGGGGTATGTACAAGAGCCTATTCTAGGCAGAAATTCAAAGGTTGTTGCCCTCAACCAAATAACTCACCGTTTGGGCGTGAGTGCAAAGGACGTGATTGCTGTAGGAGATGGGGCCAATGATTTAGGTATGCTTGCAGTGGCTGGTTTTGGTTTAGCATTACATGCGAAACCCTCAGTGCAAAAAGAAGTTAAGAACAGAGTGAATTTTGGGGACTTAACCTCTTTACTATTTTTGCAAGGATATTCATCAAAAAACTTTATAACAGTTTAAATCATTGCCCTGTCCAGATAGGTTTTCGTTTTTCAGTGAAGGCTCTTGCCCCTTCTAATTGATCCTCACTAGAGTATAAAGCGTCAACAGTTTTTAACTGCCTCCCAGTAATTTTTTTTATTGTTTCTTGAAATGAATGGTCTTCGGCCTCACGAACAATTTCTTTAATTGCGGCGTAAACAAGCGGTGGGCCCGAGGCTAATAGTTCTGCAATCTCCCAGGCTCGATTGATTAGATTTTCGCCAGCAACAATTTCATTAACCAAACCCCATTTATGGGCTTCTTCTGAAGAAAACCAACGACCTGTAAAAAGGAGCTCCATAGCTATATGATAAGGAATACGTTTAGGTAGCTTAACACTGGCTGCGTCGGCTACTGTACCAGATAGAATCTCTGGTAGTGCGAAAGTTGCGTGATTAGCAGCTATTATAATATCTGCACTAAGAGCTAACTCTAGTCCACCGCCACATGCAATACCGTTAACGGCAGCAATAATTGGTTTGTTCAAATCTGGTAGTTCTTGTATTCCCCCAAATCCCCCAACTCCATAATCTCCATCTACTGCATCTCCATCTGCCGCAGCTTTTAAATCCCATCCTGCGCAAAAAAACTTTTCTCCAGAACCCGTTATTATGGCAACTTTAAGGTTGGGGTCGTCTCTAAAGTTTTTAAAGATTTCTCCCATAAGTCGGCTAGTTATTAAGTCGATGGCATTGGCCTTCGGGCGCTCTAAGGTTACCTCAAGTATGGAGCCCTTTATTAAGGTTTTAATTGGATGTGTCATGTTACCTCCATTAGCAGCGCATCTACAGCAACAGCTCTTGTTTTAGTGCAGATGAGTGGGTTAATTTCTACTTCACTAATTTTTGTTGAATTTTGAATTACATAAGCTTGCAAGCACCATATAGCCTCGATAATGGAATTCAAATCCGCACCGTCTAATCCTCTGTAACCTTCTAGCAACTTAAAGATTTTTAGTTTTTTCAAGGCTGCCATTAGATTACCTTTAGAGGTTGGTATTAGTACAGAACTCTGATCGCTTGATAACTCGGAGTAAATTCCACCAGCACCGATGGTTAGAATAAAACCATGGTCGCCATTTCTGTGGACCCCAACCAAAAGTTCAAAGCCCTTTGGTTGCATTTCTTCAATTAAAAAAGCACCATTTTTAATTATATTGTTTGCAGCCCTCTTAACGTCAAGATTGGATATGCAGTTTAAATGTACTCCGTTATTTTCAGTTTTGTGGGCAAGGTTTAAGGCCTTAACTACTAGAGGAAAAGAAAGTTTTGCAGTGCATTTCGGAATTTCATATATTGAATTACAAATAAATCCTTTTGGTACTTTAACGCCAAACTCAGATAAACGTTTCTTTGCTTCAGACTCTGATACTAACTCGGGCGTTCCCTCTAATTTGGACAGTAATAGTGGTTCAGGTAAGTCGTTGTGTTTTCTGATAGATGCCTTTGTTGCATTTATGGCCTCCATAAGGCCGTTAAACGGAACGATTCCGGATTTTATTAATTCAGTGGCAGTTCGTTCGGGCATAAGCTCTGGCAGAGTCGAAACAACTGAAATATTTGAACCGGTTTTCTGTTTGACGCGGATGATTACTTTTGTAGCTATTTCCCAGTCAATTAGGTTGCATCTATCTGCTCGAGGGTAGTCTATTATAAAAAATGTCATAGAATTTTGGGAAGCAATAATTGCTGTCCAGGCATTTTCCATAGCCTTTTCGTCTCTCCAGATGTATGTATGGTAATCTAGCGGATTTGCTAAAGAGACCTTGGGGCCTAAAGCGGTTCTTAGGTTTTTTAACTGCTTAGGATCAAGGGGTGGAAACTCTAAACCAGCACTGATTCCTAAATCAGCGATTAATGCCGCCTCTCCTCCAGAACAGCTAACCGAAGCTACGGAATTTGACTCTAAACGACCATAGCAGTGAAGTAATTTTAATGTCTCAATAAAAGTTGGAATATCTTCTAATTTAGTTATATTTAGGCGTTCTAGAAAAGCTTCCGAACCTAAGTGGTTTCCCGCTTTTGAAGCTGTATGGGATTCTGTTGCACTTTTAGCTTGATCAGTTTTACCAGTTTTTATTGCAATTAATGGAATATTTTTTTCTATAGCTTTTTCAGATAGTTTTTCCCACTCACGTGTATCTTTGAAGCCTTCAATATGAAACCCGATTGCGGTTACTCTTGGATCATCTAAAAGAAACGATGCAATTGATGCTTGACTGACTTTAGCTTGATTTCCGCACGTCACTACATATGCGATCGGAAGGCCTCTATTTTGCATGGTAATGTTAATAGCTATGTTTGAGCTTTGCGTTAAAATA
>JAQBUS010000166.1 GCA_027623875.1 Pseudomonadota bacterium | reverse complement strand
TATTCAGTTGACTGTACTTAGTCTCTCCTGAGCCTTGATTTATTACCTTTGCAACGTCGGTTATCTTTTTTTTATCTTGATCATTTGTTCTAATTTTAAAAAACATTTCGACCTGCCTTTTAATAAAGTCAACATACCAATGCATGTTGTTTAATTTTATCATAATTAATAAATGTTAGATCTAAAGTTAAATATTTTATAATTGCAAGTACCCCGTATTTCGCACCACTTAATGGATAACGCTAAGTATAATCGAAAATTAGTGAAAAGATAGATAGTTATAAATTAACTATAAAAGTAATTGCCACATCTTAATGCAGGTTATTGGTCAACATTCAAAGAAAGGGTGTAACCTCTGTAAATATTTCTAGGTTTTGGTTGATCTTATTGGTATAAATAATATGCTCAACATGAATTATCTTATCTAAGAAATCCGTTTCTGTGGCCTTTGTGAAGGCCACGCCTGAGTGGTGTGTTAGCACTATATGGATAGTATGACAGAAGTAGGTTTTAGGTTTTCAAAATCTACTATTTTATACGCCTTTCCTAAATTAATGCTGCTGCTTGGCACATAACTCGCAATTTGTCCTCTGCCAATTTTGCCGACAACAGTCCAAGTCCACAATCAGGAGCTACAACTAGGCGATCTCTGTCAATATACTCAATGGCGGACCTAAGCCTTTCGACAACTTCCTCAACTGTTTCTAAGCGACTAGATGCAATCGCCAACGAACCAAAGACGACAGTTTTATATTGAAATTTCTCCAGTAACCCCAAGTCGTTGCAGCAATGCTTGTCTTCAATTGAGACCTGATCAAAGGCTGCTTCATCAATAAATTTACTCAGCTTATGGTAACTTGAAGGGTTAGCTTTTTTATAATCACTGTCATCTAAATGGTCAGGATAACCACAACACATGTGAGCAATTCGGGTGACCGACTTTGGCACACCATAAAAACACCTTTCTAGCCCTTCAATACCGAAATCTAGCGCGTCTTTGACTGCACGGGCAAACAGTGGCTCATCAACTTGGATATACCTACATCCAGCATCCACAAGTGCTAAGATTTCTTTATTAATTGTCTCGGCTAGGGCTGCATTTAATTTGGGGCGATCATTGTAGAAACAGTCGGCCGTAGTATCCATGATGGTCAACGGTCCGGGCAAAGTAAACTTTACAGGTCTTGAACTTACACCCTGACTAGCCACATAATCATGCGCACTATAATTCTTACCAGAGTGCACAACTTTACCTCGAATGGCAGGTAATTCTGTTTCATATGCGCCATCGCGCAAAACGCGGTGTTCCAGAGTGTCAAAATCAAAGCCACCTAGATGCCGGCAATGATAATGAATATAATTTTCACGGCGCACCTCGCCGTCTGTTGGAATTGAAATCCCTGCACGGAGTTGAATGTCCAAGACCTCTTTGGCACCACGGATAAATAAATCTTCATGGGCATCTTTGTTTTTTTGAACATCCGACGAGTATTGACGCGTCGTCTCAGCAGGATTCATTCCACCTTTTTCACGGGCCAAATCAAACCAGTCCCGAATAGGAACATAGTCTGGTTTAGGAAAAGCTCCGATTGTCGTCGTTTCAAGAGGTCTTTTCATATTTAATCTTTCGTTAGATTAACGTAAGCTTTCAATAATACTTTGATCAAGCCAATAGGCTCTAATTTATCCAGTATTGAAATTATAATGCAACTAAAAAACGACTATTCCCTCACCCAATTTTCAGCAGCAGCCCGTTACTCAGCCTCCTATGCGTTTCCCTGAAAGCGGTAATAGGTGCACCACCAAATGCTTTTCTTCGATTTTTGAATCTCGTAGGCGTTTGTGCCTGTATCGCCCCAGACACAGCCTATGTTTAGTCCGTTGCCGCAGTGATCGATTCCAAGGTGCTTCTTTTCTACTTGAGTAGGGAAGGTAATAACAATATCTGCTCAGAAAGTAGTGACCTGCGAAATAGAGGTTAACAACGCGTTTATTGCAACCATCTCTGGATATCTGAAGCAAGGATTCCAGCCGCATAGAGCGGCACTCACCTCGACCAAAATGTGCAAGCTGCAGACGATTTAATTACGATATTGAGCAATCACTTAGGCAGTATATCTAGCTAATTATAAATTTGTTAAGGGTACCATAAGTTCAGATAAGTTACTGAAATATATTATTTTTTATGATTTAAGCCTGTGAAAGTGCAGAAGCTATACAACCAATTAGCATTTTTCTATATTCAAATTTCTGATCTCGGCTAACAGTTTAACATACAGTCAAGTTATTCAGTTAAACCAGGGCCAAGGGCTAAGGTCCACGATCTGTGGTACCTCTAGGTGTGCCACATTTAAGCACTTATCACCCTACTAGACCGATCAGGTACTCCTATCTGCACCACGAGAATTGTAGTTTAAAGGGGAGTTTGACGAGGTACAGGGTAGTTACTTGAGTGGTTTTTTTAGGACGTATCACAAAGCAGAGTTACTACTGTTTTCACATCAACGGTGAAACCTAAGTGAAATCTTTAATATTTTTAAAAAGCTGAACCAGTCCTGCTAAGTTAATCAATAGATTGGATAAAGTTACAACATTTGGTAAACCCCTGTGGTTTATAAAAATTGTCTTTCAATATGACTTAATTCGAAGGAATTCCTTCATAAACATAGCTGTCTGTAGAGATTTCGCCGTACCAAGCATAGACCGATATGAAGGCTAATTCTTGGGTTCGATTTGCATGTGGCATCATTGATGGGTGATATGATCGATCACCCGGAAAATGGTTTTTATAGGGTGCCTCGGAGAGTTTCCAATCAACAGCTCCAGCCAACATAATAAAGACTTCTTCTGCTTCGTGTGTTCGGATACCGTATTCGGCGTTTGGCATCATGCCATAGAGACCCAACCGAACTTCATCAGAATTTACTAGTCCACTGGGCCCGAGTAACTCCACATGCACTTTTGATATACTATGTTTGGCATAGAGTGGATCACTTGATGTTTGAGGTGGCACCCAATTAAAAGGCATTTCAGCGATAAGCTTGCAAATCGGATTAGCGTTAATGCGCGTAATTACATCCAAGAAAGGTTGCGGGAGCGGGGTGGTACTACTTGGAAGTTCAACCACAGTCTGAGTGCTTTGAAGCGCATGACGAACATGGGACTCTATTGCTAATGACCCAGAGAAAACACTCTCCAACTGGGTAAACAACTGCTTCAAATCCATTGGCGCTCCTAAATGCAATCTTCTCGATTAATATTATACTAGGATATAAGCCTGAAAACATTTGCAGCTGTTGATTTTACGACATGGGTTTGACGAATTTAGGAAGCCTATTTACGACAAAATTCTGTCGGTGCAGAAGCTTGCTAATTACCTACACCCAGCGATACCAAAGACCAAAGTGTGCAATCAGCTAGGATGTCACCCAATGAATCCACGACCCCAGCACTAAGTGCCCGAGGTGCGAGGCACGTGGCACTTAGTTCGGGGTCCCTTGGGTAAGCCTTGCGCGTTTCAACGGTTTAGATTGAGCGCAGTAACCCTCGGCTCTTGGCATAGGGGTTAATATACGTGCAGTTACACACACGGGGTTTTTTGTTGATACAAATATAATGATACGGCAGGGTGTTGGGTATGAAAGTACTAAATGCCATAGGTTATTTACTCTTTAAATTATCAACCTCTCTAAGCAAGATAACGTGATATCTCTCCTTGATGTTCATAGCTATCTCTTTGGTTGTAATGGTGCTGTTGGTTGTTAACATTATTTAGAACGCTCCCATAAACCCTAGACTGATCTACTTTAACATAAATACTGATAGGCTTTCATTCAGGTATTAAATTTAAGGGGTTGTGTTAAAAAGAAAGATATACGTTTCTATATGAATGGAATGGAATATTATGTACCAGCTTGAATAGACATCAAAAGGAGAAGGAAGATAAACAAACTATTTAGAACTGGTTTTGCATTGCTGATTACTGATATAAATAAGAGTATCTAAAGAGTGTATAAGAATAAATAAGAAAATATTAACTGGCTAGATTCCTTACGATTTCTAAGAGAATTTTATGAGTTAATATAGTTCCGCAGTTCCTCTAATTCGAGCTTGTAATTAGTTAATAGGTATTTTAACACATCACCGATCGATACCATCCCTATTAGATTCGTCTTGTCTAGGATGGGTAAATGTCTAATTTTTTTTTCTGTCATGATGGCCATTATGTCAGCTGCGCGTGAGTTAGCGTTTCCTGCAATTACTGGGGAGCTCATAATAGAAGTTACCGAAGCTGATTTGAAATCGATTTGGTCGTTGTTAATTTGGTTTACTATATCGCGCTCAGATATTATCCCGACAACAGTGTTTGAAAAGTTTAAAATTGGTAAGGCACCAATTTTTTTTTCTGTCATGATTAAGATAGCGGCGGCAATACTGCTGTTCACCTGAATACTAAA
>JAQBUS010000165.1 GCA_027623875.1 Pseudomonadota bacterium | reverse complement strand
TAGGAAGTCCCATATTAGCTTGCTGGAGTCTGCGGGGTTTGTGATAGAGGGTGCTCTTAGGCAGCACACTATATTAGAAGGAAGTCCTATAGACTCTATAATGCATGGTTGTCTTTTGTCGTGAGCGCTCTCTGTAGACAGAACAATAGATATTCAAATGGACACTATATGAATAGCGAAAGTATTCTATGAATTTTGATCGAAAATTAGTTTTTGGACAGTTGCTCCGTAGCACTGAGGTCTTTGTGTTTGACTTTGATGACACTCTTGTCGATGAACGATTTTCGGTAATAGAGCGTTGGAATGTTGTACTTAGGAAGTATCAAACTGTACTCAACTGTAGTGATTTAGTGGCGTGTTTCTTTGATATTTTCGATAGGGCAGGTATTGAGTACAAGGGCCATGTTGATGATATGCTAGGTTATTTAAATCTTGATATGGCCTATAAAAAGGAAATTGTTCAAGACTTCTTATCTCAAAGATCATCACGCGAATTAGTTTTCCCAAGAGTTATAGATTTGTTAACGCTTCTGACAACCAACAATATTAAAGTTGCTTTGTTCACTAATGGACTTCGGTATGTTCAGGAGCATAGAGTTAAAGTGTCGGGGTTGAAGAGTTATTTTTCTCATATCCAGTATGGCGATTGCGCTGGGAAAAAGCCAAACTCGTCAGCTTTTCTTCATCTTTCCGAATGTCTAAATTTAACTGAAATGAGTAAGCTCACTATGATTGGCGATAGTTTTATAGATGACTATCAGGGGGCATCAGCTGTCGGCGCTAATTGTATCTTAGTCAATACAGATGTTAATGATAGTTTGCCAGTTCCTATTTATACTAGAATAGACGAACTGTATTTTGATTTTAATGAAGCCATAAATAAGGGGAAGTTATGCGTAAAGGAATCTTAATTATCGGTGGCGGTCTTTTGCAAAT
The DNA here is from genome assembly GCA_027623875.1 of Pseudomonadota bacterium. Lineage (GTDB taxonomy): Bacteria > Pseudomonadota > Alphaproteobacteria > Rhodobacterales > Rhodobacteraceae. The sequence continues at coordinate 3,538 of JAQBUS010000165.1, read as the reverse complement.
ACCAGCTTTGATACGTGCTCGAGAGCTTGGTTACGAAACATATTTGACTGACCTCAGCGGGTCTTGTGCCGCTAGACCATTTGCAGATAATTTTTATGAAATTGATATAAATAATTTTTCTGAAACAGCATCATTAGCACAAGAACTGGCTTCCAAAAGTTTAATATCGGCAGTCTATACTCAGGGAACTGATGCTGAGTACACTGTTGCTTTCGCCGCGTTCAAAGCCGGATTATTTGGAATTGGTCCAGATGTAGCAAAAAAGTGTAAAAATAAGGTTTTAATGCGACAGGCCCTAAGAGATGGGGGAGTGGAGGATGTTGTATTTGAGAGTGCTTCAAATTATGACGACTGTGTTCGTGCTGCAAAAAAGATCGGTTATCCACTGTATATAAAACCGAGTGACAACTCTGCCTCCCGAGGTATAACGAGAGTTATAAATTCCAATAATCTCGAGAAGGCATATCTTAGCGCTAAAAACTCCCTCCTGACAGAATCATTGGTCTTACTTGAAGCTGAGATGATAGGTTCCGAGCATAGTGTAGACTGCGTTATTTATGATGGAATTTTGTACCCCGCTGGTATCTCGGACCGTGTATTTCTGGAGAAAGAGATATTTGCAGTGCAAACCGAATCTGTCACGCCCTCCACTTTACCTGCTGAAATTCAAGCTAGAATGTTTCAAAAAATGACTGAAGCTGCTAATGCCATTGGCGTTAAAAATGGTGCTTTCAAGGGTGATTTAATTGTCGATTTATCCGGAAATGTTCGAATCATTGAAGTTACGGCAAGGACTTCAGGTGGTTATGATTCTCAATACCGAAAGCCCCTTTCATTTGGTATAGATATTATCAAAGCCACCATAGATATTGCTATGGGCAAGGCACTCGATCCTTTGGACTTGATTCCAAAGTATGTAATGCGGTCCAAGACATATAGCTTGATGCCCGAGCCAGGAATCATAGTTTCAATTGATGGATTAAGGGAAGCTCAAGAAATTCCTGGGGTTCATAAGATAGTTGTAACTAGCAGTGTTGGTCATAAGATTGAAGAGTATAAGGACTGTTCTATCAGAACAAACTTTATTACTATCTCGGCACCAACTTCAATCGAGTTGAAGAAGGTGCAAGATGCCGTCAATCAAATATTTGTTATTAAGACAGTAAAAAACTGAGAAAAAGAGTATGAAAAAAATTATTACAGGAATAAATGGTTTCGGCCGTTTTGGGCTTCATCTGTTGAAGTATTGGTTAGATAGGAGCTTAGAGTGTAATTTCACTATCGACTACATTAATGATGATTATCTTTCGCAAAGAGAAGTTTTTGATCTCATATCAACTGATGAGTATGTAATTTTTAACAAATACAAAATACAACTTTCCAGTGATAACCGACTAAATATCATAAAACCATCTGGAGAAAAATATAGTATCCAAATTACCTCGTCCGATGCTGAGTCTGTTGACTGGTTAGGAAAACCTGATTTTTTCTTGGAGTGTTCAGGTAAAAGAACAGTCTCTGAAGCTAACAGTTGTTTACTGATTGGAAATACTAAGTTGGTTTTAGTGTCCGCAACTTCATGGGACATTCCAAAAACTTTAGTTTATGGGTTCAATCATGAGGAACTAAATGTCGAAGATTCTTCGGTTTCCTATGGTTCGTGCACTGTTAATGCCTACGTTCCGCTTGCGAAGTACATACACGAAACCTTTGATATTTTGGATAGCGACGTCAATGTAGTTCATAATGTAGCCAAACATAAGCTAGAGAATACTTTAATCCGGAAATTCTGTACATTAGAAAAGTCAGCCATTAATTTATTGCCATTTTTAAATAAAGATAACTTTATTGTTAACTATACCGTCGTTCCTTATACCGGCGTCTCACTTATCGACTTTCGATTTAGATTGACGAAGGCGACTTCTCTAGAGAATTTCTTAAGTAAATTTGAAGATGCTATAACTGATGGAGTCTTGAAAGGCCTGTATGGAATGGATGAAGTTGACATAGGGCCTGAAGTTCATAATTGCTCAACCTTTAGTACCAATTTCATTAAAGAAAACATTAAAATAATAGGTAATAACCTGTATATGCAGGGTTATTTTGATACTGAAAACTCAGTTAATAGGTATGTTGATCTCGTTAATTTTGCAGTAACTAGGCATCAATAAAACATGTAAAGTATGAGGAGTAGTTTTAATGGATGATATATATATTGGTAATACGGCGATCGGAGACGGCAGAAAGCCTTACATCATAGCTGAATTATCTGGAAATCATGGCGGCTCGTTGGAGCGAGCTCTTGAGATAATTGAAAGTGCTGCGCTAACGGGTGCGGATGCGGTGAAATTCCAAACTTATAGGCCTGATACTATTACTATTAAGTCAGATCGCAGTGAATTCATGATTAAAGATCCAAGCAGTCTTTGGGATGGAAGAACGCTATATGACTTGTATGAAGAGGCGCATACACCATGGGCATGGCATGAGCCTATGTTTAAAAAAGCTCGTAGTCTAGGGATGGAGGTGTTTAGCAGTCCATTTGATCTTACTGCGGTAGACTTTTTGGAGTCGCTTGATGTTGCGGCTTATAAAATTGCTTCGCTTGAGCTCACTGATGTCCAGTTGATCAAAAAAGTGGCAGAAACTAATAAGCCAATAATAATGTCAACTGGCGGGGCATCTCTGGGTGATATTGAGAAGGCCGTTGACGTCGCAAGAAAAAATGGGGCGACGCAAATTATTTTACTTAAATGTACTAGCGCATACCCCGCTGCACCTGAGGATGCTAATTTGAAGTCTATGCCTTCCTTAGGAAGGATGTTTGGCTGTCATTTTGGCTTGTCTGATCATACTTTAGGTGTCGCGGGTTCGCTGGCTTCTATAGCTCTTGGAGCTTCAGTGATAGAAAAACATTTTATAGATGACAAATCAAATGATACTGTAGATTCAGCGTTCTCTTTAGATCAGGCTGAGTTTACCTATCTTGTTGAGCAAGCAGCTATTGTTTGGAAATCTTTGGGATCAGCAGTTATTAAGTCGAGCGCTTCAGAGGCAACCTCTATGTTACATAAGCGCTCGATTTATGTAATAAATGATATTCATGTAGGTGACGAGTTTACTTATGAGAATCTAAAATCAATAAGACCGGGAAATGGCTTGGCAGTTGAATTTGTTGATGATTTTATTGGTAATAAAGCTGCTGTATCGATTGATGCTGGAACGCCACTTAGTTGGGGGCATTTAGGAATTCTTAGTCATAAAAAGTGATACTATCAAAAAGTTATTTTTTTGTAGTCTTAATATAGATGGCAGCAGTCAGTAGTGCGGGTCATTTATGTCAATATTCAATTATTTACATTCAATGTAATTATTAGTTGCCAAATCAGTTTTAAAAATTATGTAACTTCGCCATGTTGGTAGATGTTATGAAAGAGTGATACCTGTCCTAATTTCCCCCTAAAAGTTATTAAATGCAATCTGAAATCTTGTGGAAGATAGCTTAATTGTCTAAAAGGATCATAATGAAAAAATGGAC
>JAQBUS010000164.1 GCA_027623875.1 Pseudomonadota bacterium | reverse complement strand
ACCTAAAGCCAACATAGACGGCTATAGAGGCCGGAACCATCAGATAGAGGGCAATTTTGAGGTTATCCAAACTCAACTGACCGAGAAAGTAATAAGGGATCAGTTTAATCGCATTAACATAACTAAATGCAATCACTGAAGTTCCAACAAATACGGATTTGGAAAGACCAATTGGCAAAACGAAGATCTGCCAAGGTGGGCCTCCGTTATGACTAATAAAACTAGTGAAACCAGCTACCGTAGACCAAAAATACCCTTTTTTATGACTTATTAACTTATTTTGTTCTGTTTGATCACGCTTTTTAAGTATTTGATGCACAGAAAATATAGCACCCATAAGCCCAATTAAAATGGTCACAACCCATTCAATCACTAAATGAGCGGTTGCCCACCCAATCAGGACACCAACAGTCATACCAATTATTCCAATTTTAAGAACCTTAGGCTCGTAATCCCGCCGATAGGCGAATAATGCAAATATGTCAGATACGACATAAACTGGCAGCAAGAGCCCTGCAGCGGCTATAGGGGACATAACAAGTGACAAACTCGGTACAGCCAGAGACGCGACGACAGGAAGCCCACCTTTACCTAATCCCACAAAGATTGCTGAAAAAAGTGCGACGCTCCAAAATAAAAACTCACTCTGCATCTTTAGAACATGACCTCAAATCAATGATTTTTAATTTTATAAAGTTATTAATTCAAAATACATTAGAAGCTTATAATAAGTTAAAGGACGTTTTGCTTCCGACTGCACCTTGTCTAAGCACTAAACTGTAAGTGCGCTAACTTTGCATATAATCCATCTTGAGCAATGAGGCTCTTATGTGTCCCTTCAGCAATCAATTTACCATCATCGATCACTATAATCCTATCTGCACTCTGAACTGTCGATAAGCGGTGAGCAATAACTAGTGTAGTTTTTTTTCTAGACAACTCTTCAACTGCTGCCTGAACTACAACTTCATTCTCTGAGTCTAAGGCCGACGTAGCTTCATCGAGCAGTAGGATTGGCGCATTACGCAAAATTGCCCTGGCTATGGCTATCCTCTGTTTTTGACCTCCCGAAAGCATCATCCCCCGTTCTCCAACATAAGTAGAATAGCCCAAAGGAAGCTCTTCAATAAAATCAGATGCTGAAGCTGACCTTGCTGCCACCTTAATGTCTTCGTCACTAGCATCTGGTCGACCAAATTTAATGTTTTCCAAAATGGTAGTGGCGAATATAATGGGGTCCTGAGAAACCAGCGCAATTCCCTTTCGAAAATCTCCTCGGTTTAAATCTCTCAAACTGACATCATCTATCATTATTTCACCTGATAGCGGATCGTAAAATCGTAGAAGTAATTGAAAAATAGTAGATTTTCCGGCGCCAGAGGGGCCCACAATAGCAATTGTTTCACCCGGATCAATAACCAATGATATACCCTTTAGCGCCGCCCCATCTGGTCGAGATGGATAACTAAAATTGACATCCTTTAGTTCAATTTTTCCATTAATATTGTTTAACATTTTGGGCTGTTCAGGATCCCTTATGTTATCGCGTGTATTAAGTAATTCAGCCAAGCGCTCCATGGCTCCAGCTGCTCTTTGTAACTCTCCCCAAATTTCTGACAAAGCAGCAACGCTTCCACCAACCATAATCGCATAAATTAAGAACTGAACTAGTTCACCAGCACTCATTGTCTGGCTTTGGACATCTCTTGCGCCTACCCATAGAACTCCGATAATACCCGCAAAAATTAAAAATATAACGATAACCGTCATCAACGCGCGTATTGAAACCCTTCGAAGTGCGACCGTGTAGGATTTTTCAGTAAGGTTTGAAAAAGAGTCAATCGCTAGATTTTCATTTGTAAAGGCTTGTACCGTTTGAACTCCTAAAAATGCCTCTGAAGCATTTCCTGAACTAGAAGCTATGTGGTCTTGATTTTCTTGACTGAGGGCTCTCAAACGTCGTCCAAGAAAAATAATTGGAATGATTACCACAGGAACTATCAAGAAAGCTAATGCTGTAAGTTTATTACTAGTTAACAACATCATCAAAAAGCCGCCAAAGAAAAGCAACACATTTCGCAAAGCCACTGAGATCGAGGACCCAATCACCGTCAGAATTAAAGTAGTGTCTGTAGTAATCCTGCTTAGAACCTCTCCTGTTAAGATTTTTTCAAAAAAAGATGGACTCATTCCAATAGTGTTTTTGAAAACCACATTTCTAATATCGGAGACCACTCTTTCGCCAAGCCTTGAAACCAAATAGTATCTAAAGCCCGTGCCAACAGCCAATAAGGCGACGACAATTAATGCGCTGCCAAAATACTGATCTAACAAACCCGTATTTTGAACGCCAAATTCATCAACAACCCTTCTTACGGCAAGAGGCAGGATCAAAGAAATCGCCGCTGTTAATATCAGAGCTATTAATGCAAAGCCCATCAACCCGGTATATTTCTTCAAAAATGGCCAAATCGCTGTCAGTGCACCAAGGTTTCCTGAGCTCACGCGCTCTGGTTTTTGGTTGTCATTCGATGCCATAGAAATCCCATCCGTTGGAAGTCTTTAAATAGTGGAACAAACAATTGCTAGCAAGGCCCTCTTGCGTACAACATGTTTCAATTTAATATTAATTTTCCTGGAGCGGGCGACGGGAATCGAACCCGTATCTTTAGCTTGGAAGGCTAAGGTCTTACCATTACACAACGCCCGCTCATCGATAACAACTTTGTTAATTCGCGTTCATTACAGTAAAAGCTATAAGATCGTCAAATCTTAATTAGCATTTCGCTGAAATTACATTACAGCTCCGATCTGCCACGGAACAAACTCATAATCTCCCAAACCCTGAAGTTCTGACTTTGACTCCTTACCAGATGCTATTTCCAAAATTAAGTTATAAATTTCTTGCCCTTTTACCTCAATAGTTACCAGATCAGATAAAATATCACCTGCATTTATATCCATGTCTTCATTCATTCTGTGGTACATGGAAGTATTCGTCGCCACTTTAATGGTTGGAGACGGTTTTGATCCAAATGCTGACCCTCTTCCCGTTGTGAAAACAACAAGGTTACACCCACCAGCTATTTGTCCGGTCACTGATGCCGGATCATAACCTGGAGTATCCATAAAAATAAAACCGTTCTGAGTGATTGGTTCAGCATACTTGTATACCCCCATCAATGGAGAGGTCCCCGCTTTTGCAGCAGCCCCCAAAGATTTTTCTAAAATTGTTGTCAGACCGCCTTTTTTATTGCCTGGACTAGGGTTGTTATCCATTGAACCCTTATTTCTAACAGTATAATCCTTCCACCAACTTATTAATTTAGTTAGCTTTTCACCTGTATCGCGATTGACAGCTCTTCGAGTAAGTAAGTGTTCAGCTCCATATATTTCTGGTGTCTCTGCCAAGACACCGGTTCCACCCTGAGCAACGAGTAAATCACATGCATAACCAAGTGCTGGGTTAGCCGTAACCCCAGACCAGGCATCAGACCCGCCACATTGCAATGCAACTTTAAGACTGGAAGCTGGGCACTTTTCTCTCTTCGCCTTATTCGCAATAGGAAGCATAGCCCTTATTTTTTGAATCCCAGCATCTACTGTTTTTTGAAAACCGGCTACGGCTTGGATGTTCATTGTTTGAAACAAAGGCCCATGCTTAAGATTGTAAGCCTCCAAAAGCCAATCAATCTGGTTCATTTCACATCCGAGGCCGACCATCAAAACACCTGCATGGTTCGGATGCTGAGCATAACCCCACATTACTCTTTGGAGGGCCTCAAATCCCTCTCCATCCCCAGCCATTCCACACCCGGTGCCGTGTACGAAAGCAACTACCCCATCTACATTGGGGTAATCTATCAATTTCTCCTTGGTAAAGTAGTCTACTATTCTACGAGCAGCGCTTGCAGAACAATTTACACTTGTAATAATCGCTATATAATTTCTAGTCCCAACAGAGCCATTTTGTCTTTTATAACCCAGAAAACTATCTTTTTGGTTTGCAGCTTTTATTGGCCTTATATCAGTTGAAAACTCGTACAATGAGTTTGTATTGCGAAATTCCATATTATGTAAGTGAACATGTGAACCCGCCGTAATCAGTTCAGTAGCCACACCAATAAACTGCGCATATTTTCTAATTGTGTCTCCGTTGCCAATCTCACGAGTCGCTATTTTATGACCGGTTGGAATGATTGAATTCGTGACTACATTTTCCACATGCGTACCAGGTTCTAACTCTTTAGTAGCAGTGATCACGTTATCATCTGGATCAAGTCGAATATAATTTCTCATTGGATTAAGTCTCCAATCTAAAGTTTTGTAAAATCTTCATCAATATATACATTAATGATTTCTGAAAATCTCTTTTCTGCAATGAAACCAAGCTCTAAAGATCTCTTGGGTTGAAAATTTTGAGGCCATCCTTCCACAATTTTTTCTATTTCCGGTTTTTTTGAAATTTTAATTCTGTTA
>JAQBUS010000163.1 GCA_027623875.1 Pseudomonadota bacterium | reverse complement strand
ATCCTAGAGCCTGACGGCATTTCAATCATATCAACTTGGTCTTTAATATTCGTCCATTTGTGGTTTTTTAAAGCAGCAACCTGAATTTCATTATCAAAATGCCCTATATTACCGACAATGGCCATATCTTTCATTTCACGAAGATGTTCAATTCTAATAACATCCATATTTCCGGTGGTTGTAATAAAGATATCAGCTCTTTTGAGCTCTTCTTCCAAAATAACTACCTCAAACCCATCCATTGCAGCTTGAAGCGCACATATTGGATCCACTTCAGTTACTTTAACTCTGGCTCCTGCTCCTTTGAGAGAAGCAGCCGAACCCTTTCCAACATCTCCATAACCGCACACCACCGCAACCTTGCCTGCCATCATAGTATCCGTGGCCCGTCGTATTCCGTCAACTAAGCTTTCTTTGCAACCATATTTATTATCAAATTTTGATTTAGTAACAGAGTCATTTACGTTGATTGCAGGAAATGGGAGTAACCCATCTTTAACCAACTCATAAAGCCTATGAACACCCGTAGTAGTCTCTTCAGAAACACCTTTAATCGCGTCTCTTTGCTTCCCAAACCAACCTGGGTTTTTTGAAATACGAGATCGAATTTGAGCAAACAGTGCTTCTTCTTCTTCTGACTTAGCTAAAGAAATAAGATGGTCCTCTCCAGCTTCAACTCGTGCACCCATAAGAATGTAAAGAGTAGCATCTCCTCCATCATCCAAAATCATATTGCAGGTACCTTCTGCAAAATCGAAAATTTTATCAGCATAATCCCAATTCTCAGGCAGGGTCTCTCCCTTGATGGCAAATACGGGTGTGCCTCCAGCTGCAATCGCAGCCGCTGCATGATCTTGGGTTGAAAAAATATTGCAAGACGCCCAACGAACATCTGCACCTAGAATTACTAGCGTCTCTATTAAAACCGCTGTTTGGATCGTCATATGTAATGACCCAGCAATCCGAGCTCCACTAAGGGGTTTGGACTCGCCATATTCAGTACGCAGTGCCATTAAACCAGGCATTTCTGTTTCTGCTATAACTAATTCCTTACGACCAAAGTCTGCAAGCTCTATGTCTTTTACAATATAGTCGTTGGGCATATGGAAATCCTCTTTAATGTTTGAAAAATGAGTTAACAGTTGATAAACAAGTAGGCAATCCGAATTATATAGATACACAAAATTTATCTAAGAAATGAGGCTCAAATGAAAACTCCTAGAGCATGGCAACGTATGCTTTCTGGCAGAAGGTTGGATTTATTAAACCCTTCCCCCTTAGACGTGGAAATTGAAGATATAGCACATGGTTTATGTTTTGTCGCAAGGTGGAATGGCCAAACAGATGGAGAGTTTCCTTATTCTGTAGCTGAACACTCCCTTCTTGTTGAGCGTATTTTTACCTTAGTAAATCCGAAAAGCACCGCTCAGTGGCGTTTAGTAGCATTACTCCATGACGCACCAGAATATGTTATCGGTGATATGATTTCTCCAGTAAAAAATGCAATTGGCCCACATTATTCCAAGCTCGAAGATCGGTTAATTGAAGCAATTCATATCAGGTTTGGATTACCAGCTTTGATACCAGTTAAAATTAAAGCCCAAATAAAAAAAGCAGATAAAATATCAGCATGGCTGGAGGCAACACTTATTGCTGGATTCAACATTTCTGAGGCAAATAGATTTTTTGGCACCCCTCCAAAAAATCTAAGTCTTTCTCCTGAACTATTATTAAGGAAACCAATGGTGGTTAAATCAGAATTCTTAAAACGTTTTAATGTTTTACTTTCTCAAACATTAGAAAGTTAAGCCTAAGCTAAAAATTGCTCAGCGTGGGGATCTTTTAGCCAATATTCTTTGAAGGGTTCGTCTATGCATACTCAAACGTCGAGCAGTTTCACTAACATTTCTATCACATAGTTCATAAACTCTCTGGATATGTTCCCAGCGGACTCTATCTGCAGACATTGGGTTCTCAGGTGGAGGTGGTAGACCATCCTTTATGGCCAGCAAAGCATTTGTCACATCATTTGCATCTGCCGGTTTGGATAAATAATCTGTAGCACCTATTTTTACAGCTGCCACCGCAGTTGCAATAGCTCCGTAACCGGTTAAAACTACGATTTTACAATCCGGGCGCTTATTTCTTAGCAAATCCACAACATCTAATCCATTGCCATCCCCTAGTCGTAAGTCAACTACCGCATATGCTGGGGGACGAGCCGTCGCGATAGCTTTTCCAGCAGCCACTGTCTCTGCCATTTCAGGATTAAATCCACGCTTTTCCATTGCTCGAGCTAGTCGGCGTAAAAAAGGCTCATCATCATCTACGATAAGCAGTGTATTATCCTCACCTATTTCGTTCAGAAGACGTTCAGCCATATTTCATTTCCTTTATTTTATATCTTCTTTAATCAGCAAAGTATTATACGTCAAACAATCATAAGCTATCTTTCAAATGGCATGCAATTTTTTCTGCAATCTTCAGTGCTGACTCATCTCTTCGAAAAAAATCAACGAACCCTTTTTCTGGGGTGACCAGATATGAATAAGTTGAGTGATCAACTAAATAATATTCATCCTCCGACACCTGTTTTCGATAATACGTCTTGTAGGCCTGTGATATTGCCTTAATTTGCTTGGCTGACCCCGTTAAACCAAGCATCTCCGGATGTATTGCATCTGTAAAATCCAGTAGAACCTCGGGCGTATCCCTATCTGGATCTATGGTTACAAAGATAGGTTTAAGCTCAAATCCCTTAGCATACAATAAGTCTACTGCTTCTGCATTCCGTACTGCATCAAGGGGGCAAACATCCGGGCAGAAAGTATATCCAAAATAAATCAACGAAGGCTTATCAATAGCTTCACGCTCACTTACAAAATTGTTATTTTCATCGATTAAATTAAACTTTCCCCCGATATTGCCCTCTCCTACTAATTTCAAGGCTGAGCAGGGCTCTTTCTCTGCATAATACTTATTATAATAAATAACTCCATTTAGGCTCAAGATCATTATTACAATAAAACCTATCGCTAATACCGAATATATCTTATCCATTTCAAAACTCTTCTATATAATCAATTTGTTGATTGGTTATCCTTAAACTTGTATCGTGATGCTAACATGTTTTTTAAGAGAATAAAAAGTACATGACAAAAAAAGACTTGGGAATTTTTGCTCAATCATCTCGAAATGGTTTGGTGCGTCTTAGAACCCTAATCATATTGCGATGGCTAGCAGTCTTAGGCCAAACCGTAGCGATTTTAATAGCTAAATTTGGACTCAATCTTCAAATAGATATGGGTTTTTGTATCCTAGTTATTAGCTCTTCGATTATCATAAACCTGGTGGCTATTTTTATCTTTCCGGAAAATCAACGGTTACCAGAACGCTATTTCTTACTCATGCTGTTATTTGACTTAATTCAGCTAGGGGTTTTACTATATCTAACTGGAGGGGTGAACAATCCCTTCTCAATTTTAATACTTGCTCCGGTAACAGTGTCAGCCATGACCCTTCGACCTTTGTCTACATTTTTTCTAAGCAGTTTAGCTATTATTTTAGTAAGTATTTTAAGCAAATTTTATCTGCCTTTAACTACTAATACTGGCTTGAGCATCCAGATGCCCAGTTTATTTATAGTCGGATTCTGGGTATCCTTAGTAATCGGAATTTCATTCTCTGCATTCTATGCAAGAAGAGTTGCAACCGAGACTTACTTAATGAGTCAAGCTCTTCTTGCCACACAAATGGCTCTAGGTAGGGAACAAAAACTTACTGATTTAGGGGGGGTAGTTGCTGCCGCTGCCCATGAGTTAGGTACACCTCTTGCAACTATTGCTCTGGCAAGCTCAGAGCTTATAGGAGAACTTAAAAACTACCCCAAACTAATTGAAGATGCCGAGTTGATCAGAGAACAAGTTGAACGTTGTAAGCTTATATTGCAAACCATGGGTAAAAGCGGAAAAGATGACTTGTTTATAAAGAAAATTCCAATAACTAACTTAGTGGAAGAAGCGGCTAAACCTCACTCAAAACGGAAAAAAACTATAAACCTATCTTATACTTCTGATATAAATAAATCTGAAAAAATACCTATAATTTATCGAAAACCCGAAATTATTCATGGGCTTAGAAACCTAATTCAAAATGCAGTAGATTTTTCAGCATCCCAAATATGGATAGATACGCATTGGAACAAAAACTCTGTAACTATAAGAATTAGTGACGACGGTGAGGGTTACCCACCAGATCTTTTGGGACGAATAGGCGATCCCTTTATAAAACGAAGAGAAACCTCAACAAACGCATCCCAGAGACCCGAATATGAAGGCATGGGTTTAGGATTATTTATTGCCAAAACTCTCTTGGAAAGATCAGGGGCAACCGTATCATTTTCCAATGGCGAAGGTAAATATTCAAAAATACATCAAGAAATGGGAAGCGAAGGAGCCATTGCAGATGTCATATGGGCACG
>JAQBUS010000162.1 GCA_027623875.1 Pseudomonadota bacterium | reverse complement strand
ACTTGGTCCTCCGAACAGAAAGCGAAAAAACACGTCCATTATCTACAACAAAGCATTTTAGCTTTGTATCAATTTCAATATTTGTTACCCCGGACACGCACGGTAAACCCAGACCTCGCGCTATAACAGCGGCATGACTTGTGTTGCCGCCACGCTCCGTCAAAACTCCACTTGCAGCATGCATTCCTTTAATATCTTCTGGACTAGTTTCTCTCCTTACCAGTATGCAACTTTCCCCCTGAGAGGCCGCCGCTTGAGCAGCCATCGAACTAAACACTAACTTTCCAAAAGTTGCCCCGGGGCTTGCAGCGATTCCATGAGCAATCACTTCTCCAGCCGAGCCTTCTACAACCTGCTTATGCAAAAGTTGAGCAACTGCCTTGGGTTCAATTCGTAGGACAGCTTCCTCTTTCGTTATAATCATGTTTTCAGCCAGACGGGTTAAAACCTCGACAGATGCTCTCGCACTTCGAGGGGTCGAGACCGCATCAATTATAAAGAGTTTTCCTCCCTCCAAAGTGAATTCAATTTGCATTTCGTCCCGTAAACCTTTAAAACAAACGTCTCCAGCTTTTCTTAATTTAGTGAAAATTTTAGGTTGGCTCTCCTCTAAGGAACCGCCTCTAGCGTCTTTTGTCAAAAACATTGCCATTTTATTTCCAACCAAAAAATTTCTACCTTGAGATTGTGGCAGATAACGTCCTACTTCTTTCTTTTCTCCGTTATCTGATTCAATAAATTGGATTACGCCAGCACCACTTTCACCCTTACCAATACCAAAAATCATACGTTGAACTACAAGACCCAAACCAGCATCTTCAGGTGCACCCTTAGACGCGCGAAGCAACCGAGCAGAAGTCCCTTGCCATTCTCTCGACATAGATCTCAGAACCTCTAGTAATTGAGCCTCAATGCTACTGGGAAATTCCTCTTCCATCTCTTGCTCATAAACCTTTAGAGCAATTTCAGGAGTAAGTTCTGGAGTATTAAAAATATCATCATCCAAACGCATAACATCGCAAGCAAAGGACTTAATAAATGTTAAATGTATTTTTCTTGCAGCTTCCTGACCCAAGATATCCGAATACCAGCCTTCAGCCTCCATATTCATTCCAATATTGAGAACCGCACTTGGACCACCCCACTCACTATTAATCGGAGACGAACGAACTGACAGAATTGGTATAGGTGAGAAATTAGTTAAAGCGGTCTTAAATCAATTTTTTTACCTAGTGAAATAGAGCGGACAAAAGGAACAGATAGAGAAACAGTTTCCGGAACGGTTAGATCTAAGCGAACTAGTCTCTGAAGACATTTCGCTCTAGCCCCGTGCAAATCTTGTTTGATTAAGGCACTAGGCGTTATTAATTGATAATTTAAAAGATCTAACATTATAACTAAAAGAATAGCCTTGTTAAGAAATGTTTCAAGCTTTCGTTTATGATCATCCTTCCAGCAAACTCAAATCAGTAACTTTATGACAAATAGTTTTGACTCTAGTTAAAAGGCAAAGGCGATTACGCCTTACGATCTGGTTGTCTGAATTTACCTGAACTTTTTCCAAAAATTCGTCTATCGGGGCCCTCAATTGCGCTAAAGCGCTTATCGCCCCAGTAAAATTGTGATTTTTCAAATAAGTATTAATTGATTTATCCGCTTCAGAAAGCCTCAAAAGTAAATTCTTTTCTTCTATACTCTCAAAAAACTTAGAATCTGGATCTAACTCATAAACAACTCCATCATCTTTCTCAGCTTTTGTTATAATATTATTTACCCTCTTAAACCCTGCGACCAAATTTATTCCATTTTCTGACTTGAGCACCTCAGAAAGCGATTTAACTCTCTCATATAAAATGAATATATTATCATTTTCTTCAATATTTAAACACGCTTCTATAGCGTCATATCTAAAATTTTCGTTCTTTAAAAAAACAGTCAGTCGGTCGTTAATAAAACTCAAAAGGTCATTTGACACTTCAGGCTCCAGGTCATTATTAAAATAGGCTCTTAGATTAAGAGAAATAGAATTTTCTATTAAAACTCTAATTACACCTAAAGCCGCCCGTCTAAGAGCAAAAGGATCTCTTGACCCTGTAGGCTTTTCATTAATCTTCCAAAAGCTTGTAAGAATATCAATCTTGTCAGCAAGCGCTATCACAACAGAAAGGGGTTTTCTTGGACAAATGTCAGATGGGCCCAACGGGGCATAATGTTCTTTAATTGCGAGAGCTACATCGGAATTTAAACCGGAAGATTTAGCGTAGTAGGACCCCATAACTCCCTGAAGTTCGGGAAACTCGTAAACCATTTCAGATGATAAATCTGCTTTACAAAATAGAGCCGCTTGTTTGGTTAAGTCAACATCGACTTCTAAAAAAGATGCTATATTAACAGCTAGCAAGCAAAGTCTATCTATGCGATCTTTTTGCGTTCCCAATTTGTTATGGAACGTCACATTTTCGAGTTTTGTTACCCAGACATCCATACCAGCATTTATTGCTCTAAGGTCGTTATTCCAAAAGAATTTAGCGTCGGAAAGTCGCGCAAATAATACTTTTCGATTTCCTGCAAGAATTAATTCTCCATTATCACGAGTAATAACATTTGCAACAGTGATAAACCTTTCAATCCGATCCGATTTATTATTCTTAACACTAAAAAACTTTTGGTGCTGTCTCATCGAAACTTGTAAAACTTCTGAAGGTAGATCCAAAAATATTGGATCGATTTCTCCCATTAAAACATTAGGCCACTCAACTAAACCGCTGACTTCGGTTAATAAAAGTGGATCTTTGACGACCTCCAACCCCAGAGCAAAAGCTTGATTTGAAGCGTCACTCCATATATCCTGCTCTCTCTCCTCATTATCTAAAACTACGAAAGCTTTCTTAAGTTTAGCTCTAAGATCATCAAAGGAACTGACTGAGAATTCGGCCCCAGACATAAACCTATGTCCCCGAGAGCGATTGTTAGATTTTATTCCATCTAACTCTATAGGAACTACACTGGCGTCGGTATCACTGGAAATAATACAAAGGACATTATGCAACGGACGAACCCATTTGATAGAACTTTTTCCCCAGTTCATTGATTTTCCCCAAGGAAAATTAATTATTGTTTCCCGTAAAATCTCTGCTACAATCTCTTCTGCCTTACGGCCTGGAGTTTTAATAGCAGCAAAAAAGAACTCCCCATTTTTCTCTTTTCTGACTTCAAGTTCAGACTGACTTAGTCCCGTTGATTTTATAAAACCGTTAATTGCCACTTCAGGTGCATCTGATCGTGGCCCTCTTCTCTCAACAACCTTTGAGCTAGAGTAGCCGGTTAAACCCTCTACAACTAGCACAAGTCTCCGAGGGGTATAAAAACTGGCTGCACTCTCAAATGCCAAACTGGCATTCATAAGGCCTTGGGTAACATTTTTCTTTAATTGGTCGCCTGCGAATTTCTGCATTCGTGATGGAATTTCTTCGGAAAATAATTCAATTAAAAGTTCACTCATTTTTTACTCATTTCGTATATTTTTCATTAAGCTGGTGCCATGCATAAGCTTTACCATTATTAAAAAATGCTATGACCCTATCTACTCCTGAATGAACATTTAGTTCAGAAATAAAAGCAATTGCTTTACCAGAATTAATGGCTTCGCCAATCTCTCTTGCATTAAAACATTCAAACCAGCTCGGTGCTGTTAAGGGGTTTGGCTTATAGGCCTCAACATATAATTCTTTTAGATAGTTATTATTCACATCGGTTGAAAAGCAACCCCGAAACTTCAATGGTGAACTGTCTGCATCAATTCCTATAAACTGAGAAACTTTTATCCGGTCATAAGCACCATTATCCTTTAACAACAATCTTATCTCGTATTTCGGATCTAAGGAATCTATTTCCTTATAAAAATAATAAACTTGTAAATAATAAAGTAAAAATCCCGAAAATAGTGCTCCTAGTATTATAATAAGCGCTACAAGCTTCCCATTCATTCTTCGAATCCACCAGCTTTAGTCTGAAGGAAGGCATCAGCACACGCCTTTGAAAGGTTTCTAACTCTACTGATGTAAGCTTGCCTCTCAGTAACAGAAATAACGCCTCTAGCATCTAGAAGATTAAATAAATGACTTGCTTTAATACATTGATCATAAGCCGGATGAACCATAATAATACGCCTGCCTGACTTGGGATCAATCGGATTGATATTTAAAATATTACCACACTCTTTTTCAGCATCATTGAAGTGATTTAAAAGAATTTCCACATTGGAAATGTCGAAATTCCACCTCGAGTACTCTGCTTCGACTTCTTTAAATACATCCCCATATGAAATGAAATTTCTTGACTGAGGATCATTAAATGGCAAATTCATAACATGGTCGACACCTAGAATGTACATAGCCAAACGTTCTAACCCGTAAGTCAACTCTCCAGAAACTGGGTTGCACTCGTGTCCTCCAACCTGCTGAAAATATGTAAACTGCGATACTTCCATTCCGTCGCACCAAACCTCCCAACCAAGGCCC